>NZ_LN649236.1 GCF_000953395.1 Candidatus Portiera aleyrodidarum
ATGATAAGAATTATAGGTATTGATTTAGGTACTACTAACTCTTGTGTTGCAGTATTAGATAATGGAAAAAGCCGTGTTATAGAAAATTCAGAAGGTGCACGTACTACTCCTTCTATAATTGCATATACAGATGATAATGAAATATTAGTTGGTCAAGCAGCCAAACGGCAAGCTGTAACTAATCCTTATAATACTTTATATGCAATTAAACGTCTTATAGGTCGTAAATTTAATGATGATGTGGTACAAAAAGATATAAAAATGGTACCATATAAAATTGTAAGTGCTTCAAATGGAGATGCATGGGTCAAAGTCAAAACGAAAAAATTAGCACCACCACAAATTAGTGCAGAAATCTTAAAAAAAATGAAAAAAACCGCTGAAGATTATTTAGGTGAAAAAATAACGGAAGCAGTTATTACTGTACCGGCTTATTTTAATGATTCACAAAGACAAGCCACTAAAGATGCTGGACGTATAGCAGGGCTTAAAGTAAAACGTATAATTAATGAACCTACAGCTGCTGCTTTAGCTTATGGCATGGATAAAAATAGAGGTGATAAAAAAATAGCTGTTTATGATTTAGGTGGTGGAACATTTGATATATCAATTATAGAAATTGCTGATGTTGATGGGGAAACTCAATTTGAAGTAATGGCAACTAATGGGGATACTTTTTTAGGAGGAGAAGATTTTGACCTTAAATTAATAAATTATATAGTTAAACAATTTCAATTAGAAAGTGGTGTTGATTTATCAGGAGATTCTTTAGCAATGCAACGTTTAAAAGAAGCTGCTGAAAAAGGAAAAATAGAACTTTCTAGTTCTCAACAAACAGATATTAATTTACCTTATATAACTGCTGATAAAACAGGTCCTAAACATCTTAATTTAAAAATTACTAGAGCTAAATTAGAATCATTAGTTGAAGATTTAATTAAAAGATCTCTTATACCTTGTAAAAAAGCTATAGATGATGCCAAATTATCTAATAATGATATTGATGATATAATATTAGTAGGTGGTCAAACACGTATGCCTTTAGTACAAAAAAAAGTGTCAGAGTTTTTTGGAAAAGAAGCTAGAAAAGATGTAAATCCAGATGAAGCAGTAGCCATGGGTGCAGCTATTCAAGGAGGCGTATTATGTGGAGATGTTAAAGATGTTCTTTTATTAGATGTAACTCCTTTAACTTTAGGTATTGAAACTATGGGGGGTATAATGACTCCATTAATAGAAAAAAATACTACAATACCTACTAAAAAAACACAAGTTTTTTCAACAGCAGAAGATAATCAAACAGCAGTAACTATTCATGCTTTACAAGGAGAAAGAAAAAAAGCTTTACAAAATAAATCATTAGGTCGGTTTGATTTGACTGATATACCACCAGCTCATAGAGGAACGCCACAAATAGAAGTAGCGTTTGATTTAGATGCGAATGGGATATTAAATATTACAGCTAAAGATAAATCAACGGGTAAAGAACAATCTATAGTCATTAAATCTTCTGGTGGTCTTTCTGAAGATGAAATAAATAAGATGATTAAAGATGCAGAATCAAATAAAGAAGAAGATAAAAAATTTGAAGAATTAGTACAAATAAGAAATCAAGCGGATGGTATGATTCATACTATACGTAAAACATTAAAAGAAATCAAAAATGAAGATGAAAAAAAGAAAATTGAATCTTTAATTAATAACCTTGAAGAAACATTAAAAAGTGATGATATAAAAAAAATCAAAGAGGATCTTAATAAACTTACTGAAGAATATAGTAAAATTTATCAAAAAATCTATTCAGATAAAAAAAATAATAATGCTTCTAATAAAAAAGAAGGAGATATTGTGGATGCTGAATATGAAGAAGTTAATAATAAAACAACATAAGGCTTTATTTATTAATGTCCAAACGTGATTATTATGAAGTATTAGGTATTAATAGAAAGGCTGATCAAAAAGAAATAAAACAAGCATATCGTAGATTAGCTCAAAAATATCATCCTGATAGAAATCCTAACGATAAACAAGCCGAAAAAAGTTTTCGTGAAATATCTGAAGCATATGAAATACTTTCAGTAAAGGAAAAAAGAAATGCTTATGATCAATTTGGACATTCAGGAATAGATGGGAGTCAAACAAATAATAATTTTAATACAGGTTTTACTGATATTTTTGGAGATGTTTTTGGAGATATTTTTGGAAATAACAAAAATTCAAATACACCACAAAGAGGTTCGGATTTACGTTATAATTTAAATATTAAACTTGAAGAAGCTATATATGGAACCCAATTAAATATTAATGTAAAAAAATTAGTTAAATGTAATAGATGTAATGGTAATAGATCAGAACCTGGATATAAAAATAAGTATTGTCCTAGTTGTAAAGGATTAGGACAAATACGTATGCATCAAGGTTTTTTTTCTATACAACAAACATGCCATAATTGTAATGGGAATGGTGAAATTATAGAGAAATATTGTATCAAATGTAATGGGGAAGGTCGTATAAATGATAAAAAAAAATTATCAATTAAAATTCCACATGGTGTAGATAATGGTGATCGTATCAGAATTATAGGAGAGGGAGAAGGTGGTATTAATGGAGGCAAATCTGGTGATTTATATGTACAATTATCTATTAAACCACATAAAATTTTTACTAGAGAAGGTAAGAATTTATATTGTGAAATACCCATTAATTTTGTAGATGCAGCATTAGGTGGTATATTAGAAGTCACTACATTAGAAGGTAATAAAGTTCAATTAAAAATTCCAGCTGAAACACAAACAGGAAAACAATTTAGAATTAAAGGTAAAGGAGTTAAATCAATACGTAGTAATTATCCCGGAGATTTAATGTGTAAAGTAATTATAGAAACACCTATTAATCTTAATAAAAATCAAAAAGAATTATTACGTAAATTTAAAAATAGTATAGATAATAATGTTATTTAATTTTAGCTTCAAATTCTGCTTTTTCAATAGGATCTATTTCTTTTATTGATAATTTAATTTTTCCTTTATTATCTTTTTCTAAAACTTTTACTGTTACAATATCTCCTTCATTAAGAAAATCTCTTATATTTTTTACATGACCTGAAATAATTTGTGAAATATGAACTAATCCATCTGTACCTGGCATGAAATTAACAAAAGCACCAAAATCCATTATACGTATTACTTTACCTCTATATATTTTGTTTATTTTAGCTTCTTCAGTAATCATATTAATCGCCTCTATTGCTTTTTGTGAATTAATTTTATTATTAGCATAAATATGTATTTTTCCATCATCTTGAATATCAATAGTAGTATTGGTGCTCTCACATATTTGTTTTATAGTTGTACCACCTTTACCTATTACATCACGTATCTTTTCTGTTTCTATTTTTAATATTACATTACTAGGTGCTTTAGTAGAAAGTTTTTTTCTACTTTTACTTATTACTAAATTCATTTTATTAATAATATTTTTTATAGCTTCTAACGCTTGATTTAACGTTAAGTGTATTAAGTCGTTATTAATATGTTTTTTTATATCCATTTGTAAAGCAGTTATACCTGTTTTTGTACCAGCAACTTTAAGATCCATATCACCAAACTTATCTTCATCACCTACTATATCAGTAATTATTAAAATTTTTTCTTTGTTTGTTATTAATCCCATAGCTACACCTGATACTGTAGAACTTAAAGGTACTCCGGCATCCATTAATGCTAATGAAGCACCACATATAGACGCCATAGAACTAGACCCATTAGATTCAGTTATTTCTGAAACTATTCTTATTGAATAAGGAAAATCTTCTTTAGATAAAACCCCAAGTATAGCTCTTTTGGCAAGATTACCATGACCAATTTCCCGCCGTTTTGGTATACCTAAAAAACCTATTTCACATACACAATAAGGTGTAAAATTATAATGAAACATTAAGTTCTCATAACGTTCTTCTTCTAATCCTTCTATTACTTGAGCATCACGTAAACTTCCTAAAGTAATAGCAACTAGTGCTTGAGTATCTCCCCTACTAAATAAAGCCGAACCATGTGCACTAGGTAAAATGCCTACTTCTATAGATAATGAACGTATGGTTTTTAACTTACGACCATCCATACGTTTTTTTGTTTCCAACATTTTATTTATAAATATTTTTTTTATTATTACTTTTAATATTTCCTTAATATTGTCATATTTTAAAGAATTATTTATAAATTTTTCAATAACTTGATTTATTATTATACATAATGCTTCTTTTCTTTTAATTTTCTCCATAATATAAAAAGTATCTTTTATACTATCATTAAATTCATTAACTAATTTCTCAGATATATTTACTTTTTTTTTATTTTTCTTATTTTTCTTATTTTTTTTCTTTTTTGTATAATCTACAACAAATTCATTTATATTGTTTATTAATAATTGCATTTCTCTATGTGCATAACAAATAGCACCTAACATTATTGATTCTGTTTTTTCTTTTGCTTCAGCTTCTACCATCAATACGGAATTTTTTGTTCCAGCTACTACTATATCTAATTCCGAATTTCTTTCATTAGTTATATTAAGCCAATAACCAATTTCTTTATTAAAACCTACTCTAGCAACACCCATAATATCTATTAAAGGTATATCCGAGATACCTATTGCTGCGTATGTCCCAATCATAGCGGCAATATCTGGATTCTTTTCAGCAGAAATTACTGTACATATTATTTGTACTTCATTTTTATAAAATTTATTTATATTAGGTCTAATAGGTCTATCAATAAGTCTTGATGTTAATATTTCTTTTTCTGTAGGACGGCCTTCTCTTTTTAAAAAACCACCTGGAATTTTACCTGCAGCATAAGTTTTTTCTTGATAATATACTGATAAAGGAAAATAATCTTGATTTTTTATATTTTTATTTACAACTACTGTACATAATACAACAGTATTATCAATAGTAATAACTACACTCCCATTTGTATTTTTAGCTATTTTACCTGTTTCTAAACTAATATTTTTTCCACCATACTTAAAAGTTTTTTTTATATATAAACTCAATATTTTTTTCCTTTTTTATTTATGACGTACTTTAATTTTTTTTATTAAATATTTATAACGTGCAATTTTTTTATTTTTTAAATAATTTAAAAGTTTTCTACGTTTATTTACCATACGAATCAATCCTATTTTCGAATGATAATCATATTTATTTTTTTGTAAATGAATTTGTAAATTATATATATTATTAGTTAATAAAGCAATTTGAACTTCAGTATATCCTGTATCAAATTTATTTTTACCAAATTCATTAATAATGGCAGCTTTATTTTTTTTATTAACAGCCATTTTCTATATATCTCCAAAAAATTACTATATTTAGTATAAAATTATATAATAATTTTATTAATTAATTTGTTTAATTTATAATTATTATTAATACTTTCATCATAATGAAATCTTAAATTTGGTATATGATGTACGTTTATATTTCTAGAAAGTTTATATCGTAAATAACCGGAAGCTAATTTTAAAATATTTGCATATATATTATTTTTTTTATTTTCATTAATTATAGTCCAATAAATATCAGCATATTTAATATCTTTACTAAGTATTACAGAATGTATTATAATTATTTTTTTTATTCTAGGATCTTTTAATTTATATTTAATTAAATAAGCTAAATATTTTTTTATTTGTTCAGAAATTTTTATAATGCGATATTTCATTAAATTAATTTATCCCAACTTTCTATTGTATCGCCTATCTTAACATCATTATGATTACGAATACATATACCAAATTCCATACCCTTACTAACTTCATTAACATCCTCTTTAAAACGGCGTAATGAATCTAATTCACCTTTATAAACAACGAACTTATTACGAATAATACGTATTTGTTTTTTACGTAAAACACTACCTTTTTTGACTATACATCCAACAATTATTCCATTTTTTTTATTATATTTAAATATATCACGAACTTCTGCTATACCAATAATTTTTTCAAGTTTTTTAGGTTTTAATTTATTCTTTATTATTTCTTTAATACCATCAATTAATTTATAAATTATATTATAATAAAATAATTTTATATTTTCACGTTCAATAATCTCTCTAGCTTCACTTACTACATGTACATTAAATCCAATTAATATTGCTTTTGATGTAATTGCTAATTTCACATCATTTTCGTTTATATTTCCAACACTAGCTGATATTATATTAACAATAATTTTCTCGTTAGATAATTCCTTTATAGAATTACGTAAAGCTTTTAATGTTCCTTGTACATCTACTTTAAGTACAATATTAATTGTATTTATTTTTTTAAATAAATTTTTATTAATATTATTTTTTTGTTTTTTCTTTATATATTTTATATAACGAACGTTCACAATCTCACGTGCTTTTTTTTCATCTGATACTACATTAACTTTTTCACCCGATTCTGGTATACCATTTAATCCAATAATTTCTACTGGTATAGATGGACCAACTTTATCTACAGTTTTTCCTACTTCATTTATTATTGCACGCACTCTACCATAATTTAAGCCACATAATACTATATCACCTTTATTTAAAGTACCATTTAACACTAATATTTTTGCTACCGGTCCTTTTCCTATATCTCTTCTTGATTCTATTACTACCCCTTTACCTGGAGAATCTAATACTGTAGTTAAATCTACAAGTTCTGATATTAAACTTACAGATTCTAATAACACATCTATACCTATACCTGTTTTGGCTGAAACAGGAATAAAAGGAGTATCTCCACCCCATTCTTCAGGTATAAGACCATATTTAGATAAATCATTACGAACACGATCTATATCTGTTCCTATTTTATCAATTTTATTAATAGCTACAATAACAGGTAATTTTTCATATTTAGCATGTTCTATTGCTTCAATAGTTTGAGGTTTTATACCATCATCAGCTGAAACTACTAATATAACTATATCAGTAAATTTTACCCCAAGTGCACGCATATTTATAAAAGCTTTATGTCCTGGAGTATCTATAATAGTTATATTCTTTCCTTTATCTAAATTTACATGATATACATCAATATATTGAGTAATACCTCCTAATTCTTTATTTACTAATTTAGTTTTACGTATACAATCAATTAAAGATGTTTTACCATGATCTACGTGTCCCATAACAGTAATTATTGGACAACGTTTAATTTTTTTACCATCACTAAATTTAGTTTTTAATAATTTTTTTTCAAGTTCATTAGTATTTATAATTTTTGGTTTATGGCCGATTTCTTCTACAACTAAACAAGCAGTATCTTTATCAATTTTTTGATTTATAGTAACTAAAACACCCATGGTTAATAGTACTTTTATTAATTCTGCTGCTTTTATTGCCATTTTATTAGCTAAATATAAAATACTATTTGATTCATAAATATTTATTTCTCTAATAATATTTTTTTTAGGAATTTTAAAAGTATGTATATTCTTAGATTCTTCTAAAGACTTAGTATCTTTTTTTTTTTTATTTCTTTCTATTTTTTCTGTATTAATTTTAAAAAAAGTCTTTTTTTTACGTATTTGAATATCAATTAATTTATTTTCCATATGTATCTTACTATTTATTTTTCTAATTAAAGTAATTTTCTTTATACCTTGTTGATAATTAAGATAATTTAATAATATTTGTTTATCTTTTTCTGTTAATAACTTATCTGCCTTTTTATGTTCTAAACCTGCACTTTTTAAATAATTAAGTAACCTCTTTATATCACATCCTATTTTTATAGCAAAATCTTTAACAGTTATTTCTACCATTATATTTCTCCATAAATACCTGTTAATTAAACTTATTTTTCATTGCTAAATTTAGCAATACATCTTTAGCACGTGCTTTTAAATTTTTTATTACATTTATATTTAATTTTTTTATTTTTAAAAATTCTTCACAAGGTACATATACAATTTCTTCTAAAGAAGTAAAACCATAATCTACTAATAATAATGCTATTTTTTTATTAATATCAAGTTTTAAACTTAACTTTTTAACTTTCTTTTTTATTTCTTTTTTAGCTTCATTTTTAGTAACTACATTTAATATCCATCCTGTTAGTGAAGATGCTAATTTAATATTTTGTCCACATTTTCCTATAGCTTTATAATAATTATATTCATTAACTATAATTTCCATATTATGATTATTTTCATCAACAATTATAGAACTAACCTCTAATGGATACATAGCATTAATAACAAATTTTGTAGAATTCTCATCCCAAAGTATAATATCTATACGTTCGTTATGTAATTCATTAGAAATAGATTGTATTCTACCTACACAATAACCTACTGGATCAATATTAAAATCATTAGTTTTAACTGCAAGTTTAGCTTTATAACCTGGATCTCTTGCAACACTTTTTATTTCTATTAATTCATCTAAGATGAATGGTATTTCTATTTTTAATAATTCCATTAAAAATTTTGAACAACATCTTGAAAGTATTAATTTAAAATTACGACTATTGGGATTTACCTTAAATAATAAAGTACGTATACGTTCATTAATATTAAACCGTTCACCAGGTATCATTTTCTTACGTGGTAAAAAACCTTCAGTTTTATCATCTAATTCAATTATTATACCTTCTTTAATTATTTTTTTTATATTACCACATATTATTTCACCTATTTTTTTACTATAATTACGTATTATCTCAGTATGTTCAGCTTCACGTACTTTTTGTACAATAATTTGTTTTGCAATTTTAACAGCTATTCTACAAAATTTAATATTCTCAATTTTATATTCAATATATTTATTAATTTCAAACTTTTTATTTAGTTTTTTAGCAGCAGTATAAGGAATTTCAATAGATGATTTAGTATAATTTTCATCTTTAACGACTTTCCATCTACGAAAAGTATCATAATTACCATTTATGCGATTCATTTTAACTATAATATTTACCTTTTGTCCTTCAAATCTTTTAATAGTTGCACTAGATAAAGCTTCTTCAACTGTTTTAAAAATACAATGACGTGAAACACCTTTTTCATTATAAATAGAATCAATAATTAATAAAATATCTTTACTCATCATACATTTTCCTATTAAAAAGGTAAATAAGGTAATGATAATAGGGGTTTAAATAACTTGGTAGCGGGGATTGGATTTGAACCAATGACCTTCGGGTTATGAGCCCAACGAGCTACCAGACTGCTCCACCCCGCACAGGATGCAGAAGGCGGGATTTGAACCCGCACAACCAACCTTATGGTTACTATCCCCTCAAGATAGCGTGTCTACCTATTTCACCACCTCTGCTGTATAATATATATTATCAACAATTTAAAATATTACGTCAAGATAAACAAAGTAAAGTTAATGAATTTAAAAAATATATTAATAATAATATATTTAAAAGATTATTAATTAATATACTATTAGAACAATTTAAATATATAAATGATTCATTAGTTTTTTGTAAAATAATAAACGTTATTATAATAATTTCAAAAATTATATTTATTTGGAAATTTTCCCTGCATTATTTTTTTTATTTGTTTAATATTTATTGTTTCATAATAAAATAAAGCTTCTGCCATTAACTCCAGTTTATCAATATTTTTTTCAATTATTGAATAAGATTTTAAATAACAATCATCTATAATTTTTATTATTTCTTTATCTAATTTATCAAAAGTTTTTATAGAATTTAAAAATTTTTTATTATTAATTTGATTGTTTAATTTATATTCATCATACATTATTGGTCCCATTTCTGAAGAAAAACCCCATTTATATACCATATTATGAGCTAGCTCTGTAGCACATTTTATATCATTGGATGCTCCTGTAGTAACTCCATTAACTCCTTGTGTTATCTCTTCAGCAATACGACCACCAAATAAAGAACAAATTTTACTAATTAATTGTTTACGAGAATAACAATATCTATCTATTTTGGGTAAAAACATTGTAACACCTAATGCTTGTCCTCTTGGGATAATAGTTACTTTATATATAGGATCATGTTCTGGTATTAATAAACCTATTATAGCATGTCCTGCCTCATGAAATGCTGTATTACGTTTTTCTTTTTCTGACATAAGCATAGAACGTCTTTCATTTCCCATAATAATTTTATCTTTTGCTTTTTCTAATTCATACATACTAACTAAATTTAATTTACGTTTGGCTGCTAAAATTGCAGCTTCATTAACAATATTAGCTAATTCCGCTCCTGAACATCCAGGCGTTCCCATAGCAAGTATTTTAGGTTCTACATCATCAGATAAAGGAATTTTTCTTAAATGAATATTAAGTATATTTTCTCTACCTATAATATCTGGTAAATTTATATTAACTTTTCTATCAAACCTTCCAGGTCTTAATAATGCTTTATCTAATACATCATGACGATTAGTTGCTGCTATAACAATAGTACCATTGTTTGATTCAAAACCATCCATTTCAACTAATAATTGATTTAATGTTTGTTCTCTTTCATCATGACCTCCTCCACCTATACTTGACCCTCTTGTTCTACCTACAGCATCTATCTCATCTATAAAAATAATACATGGTGCTTGTTTTTTTGCTTGTATAAACATATCTCTTACACGAGAAGCACCTACACCTACAAACATTTCTACAAATTCAGAACCAGAAATAGTAAAAAACGGTACTTTGGCTTCACCTGCTATAGCTTTAGCAAGTAAAGTTTTACCTGTACCAGGTGGTCCTATCATTAAAACTCCTTTAGGAATTTTTCCTCCTAATTTTTTAAATTTTTTTATATCTTTTAAAAAATCTACTAATTCTTCAACTTCCGATTTAGCTTCATCACAACCTGCAACATCTCTAAAAGTAATTTTTATTTGATCATTTGAAATTAATTTAGCTTTAGATTTACCAAAAATAATTGGTCCACCTTTTTTACCTCCAACATTAATTTGCATTTGTCGCATAAAAAATAATAAAACAGCTATTATAATTAATATTGGAAAACTAGATATTAATAATCTTGACCATATACTTGTTTTATTTTGTTCTCTTCCTTCTATAGAAACATTATGATTCAATAAATCATCTATTAAACTATTATCTTCAATGTTTGGTCTAATTGTTTTAAAATTAGATCCATCTTTATGTTCCCCATTTATAAAATATCCATCAATAATAACATTACGTATTTTATTTTTATGTATTTGTTGTACAAATTTAGAATAACTTAATATTTTAGTATTAGAATCAATACTAATATTATTAAATATTGTCAATAAAATTGCTATTATAATTAACCAATTAATTAGGTTTTTAGCCATATCTTAAAATTAATACTTAATTTATTATTTACATTATTATGTTTATTATTTCTTTACATTTTATAAATGTTCAATTAAATTAATTTCATATTTTACATTGCCTCCTGGTGTATTTACATTAACAATATCACCTTGTTTTTTCCCAATTAAAGCACGTGCTATTGGAGATGTAATAGAAATTTTCTTTTGTTTTATATTTGCTTCATCTTCTCCTACAATTTTATATTTTATTTTTTTATTATAAATTAAATTTATTAGAGTAACTGTTACTCCAAATATTATTTTACCATTTGGATATATTTTAGTTATATCAATAACTTGCGAATTAGCAATTTTATTTTCAAGTTCTTTAATACGTCTTTCTAAAAAACCTTGTTGTTCAATAGCTGCATGATATTCAGCATTTTCTTTTAAATCACCATGTTTTCTTGCTTCAGCAATATCATTAATAATTTTATTTCTATTAACAGTTTTTAATTTATTAAGTTCTTTTTTTAAAAGTTTTTCACCTTCTTGAGTCATAGGTATTTTATTTGATGATACCATCATTAAATAACTCCTATATGCATATTTTGAATTTTTCTTACTTTATTTATTTTCTTACAATATTTTAAAGCCATACATATGGCATATGCACCTGCAATAGTAGTAGTATATGGTACTTTTTTTATAATCGCGGTATTACGAATTATATAATTTTTATTTATTAAATTATTTTTTTTATTTATTGTATTTATTACATAATTTATTTTATATTTTTTAAAAATCAAACTAATATTTTTTTTACTAATACTTTTAACTAAAATACCATTTTTTAATATAATGTTAGCAGTACCAATAGTAGCCATTAAATTAAAACCTAAATTTCTTAAAATTTTTGCTATTTTTGAAATTTTATTTTTATCGTTTTTAGATACTGAAAGAAAAGCAATAAGTTGTTTCTTTTCTTTTATTTTTATAATAGGCATTCCTATACTTAATTGTGATTTATAAAATGCTTCACTAAAATTACTACCTATACCCATTACTTCACCTGTAGATTTCATTTCAGGTGATAATACAGGATCTACACCTATAAATTTATTAAAAGGTAATACAGCTTCTTTTACACCATAAAATTTCGGTTTTATATTTTTTAATATTTTTTTATAATTTAAAGATTTACCTATCATACAATTTGCAGCTATTTTAGCTAAAGAAAAACCTATACATTTTGAAACAAAAGGTATAGTACGTGAAGCTCTAGGATTTACTTCTAAAATATAAATTTTATTATTTTTACAAGCTAATTGACAATTCATTAATCCTACAATTTTTAATTCAATAGCTATTTTTTTTATTTGTTTTTTTATTTCATTTTGAATTTTTATATCTAAATAAAAAGGTGGTAATGAACAAGCCGAATCTCCTGAATGTATACCTGCTTGCTCTATATGTTGCATAATTCCACAAATTATAACTTCTTTACCATCTGATAAAGCATCAATATCAATTTCTATTGCTTTATTTATATATTTATCTAATAAAATCGAATTTTTTTTTGATAATTTAAAAGCTTTTTTTATATATTTTTCTAATTCTTTTACATTATAAACAATTTCCATTGCTCTACCTCCTATAACATAAGAAGGACGAACAATTAAAGGATAGCCTATATTTTTAGCTTTAATTAAAGCATCTTCTAAAGTAAAAGCAATTTCATTGTCAGGTTGTAATAATTTAATTTTTTTAATTAATTTTTTAAATTTTTCTCTATCTTCAGCTATATCTATAGCTAATTTATTAGTTCCAATAATAGGTATCTCTTGATTCTTTATATTTTTTATTATTTTTAAAGGTGTTTGACCACCAAACTGAATAATAACTCCTTTCGGATTTTCTTTTCTTATAATTTCTAATATATCTTCTAAAGTTATAGGTTCAAAATACAATCTATCACTCATATCATAATCAGTAGAAACGGTTTCAGGATTACAATTAATCATTATTGTTTCATAACCATTTTCACGCATAGCCATTGCTGCATGTACACAACAATAATCAAATTCAATACCTTGTCCTATTCTATTAGGGCCACTACCTATTATAATAATTTTCTCCGAAGTAGTTTTAAGATTAGATTCACATTCATTATCATAAGTAGAATACATATAAGCAGTTGAAGTAGTAAATTCGGCTGAACAAGTATCAACTCTTTTATATACTGGATGTATATTTAAGTTTGTACGTAAATCTCTAATGTTTTTTTCTTTAACCTTTAATAAGTTAGCAATTCTATTATCACTAAAACCTTGTTTTTTTAATAAATATAAATTTTCATAATTAATATTCTTTATATTTTTATTTAAAAAAATATTTTCTATATTTATTAATTCTTTTATTTGGCTTAAAAACCAAATATCTATTTTTGTATAATTAAAAATTTCTTGGATTGTTAATCCTACTCTAAAAGCATCAGCAATATAAAAAATACGTGCATAACCTGGATTAATTAATTCTTTTTTTATTATATTTAAAGAATTTTGATTAAAAGTTAATATTTTATTATCTAAACCATTAATACCTATATCTAAACTCCGTAAGGCTTTTTGTAATGATTCTTTAAAACTTCTTCCTATAGCCATTACTTCACCTACAGATTTCATTTCTGTTGTTAATCTATCATTAGCTTTAGGAAATTTTTCAAAATTAAAAATAGGTATTTTAGTAACTACATAATCTATAGATGGTTCAAAAGAAGCAGGTATTTTACCTTGTGTTATATCATTTTTTAATTCATCTAAAGTATAACCTATTGCTAATTTAGCAGCTATTTTAGCTATAGGAAAACCTGTAGCTTTAGATGCTAAAGCTGATGATCTAGAAACTCTAGGATTCATTTCAATTACTACCATTTTTCCAGTTTTTGGATTAATACCAAATTGTACATTAGATCCTCCACTATCTATTCCAATTTCTTTTAATACAGTAATAGAAGCATTCCGCATTATTTGATATTCTTTATCAGTTAAAGTTTGTGCAGGTGCTACTGTAATTGAATCCCCTGTATGAATACCCATTGTATCCAAATTTTCTATTGAACATATTATAATACAATTACCTTTTTTATCACGTAATAACTCCATTTCATATTCTTTCCAACCAATTAAATATTCATCTATTAATAATTCTTTTGTAGGAGCTATATTTAACCCTCTTATACAAATTTTTTTTAATTCTTCCAAATTATTTGCTATACCTCCACCAAACCCTCCCATAGTATAAGAAGGACGTATAATGCAAGGAAAACCTATTTTAGTTTTTATTTCATATATATCTTTTATATATCTAATGATTACCGATTTAGGACTTTCAAGGCCAATATTATTCATTAACTTAATAAATTTATTACGATTTTCAGCTTTTTTTATAGTAGATATATTAACACCAATAAGTTTTACATTAAATTTTTTTAATACACCATATTTATATAAATCTAATGCACAATTTAAAGCTGTTTGTCCTCCCATTGTTGGTAATAATGCATCTGGTCTTTCTTTTTCAATAATTTTAGATAAAATTTCCCAAGTTATTGGCTCAATATATGTTGAATTAGCTATCTGCGGATCTGTCATAATTGTAGCTGGATTTGAATTAACTAATATAACATATATACCTTCTTCTCTTAAAGCTTTACATGCTTGTACACCAGAATAATCAAATTCACATGCTTGACCAATAATAATAGGTCCTGAGCCAATAATTAATACTTTTTTTATATATGTATATTTTGGCATATAAATTCCATTAAATAATTTATTTTTTTAATTTTTTTATAAACCGATAAAATAATAAATATGCATCATGTGGTCCAGGACTTGATTCAGGATGTCCTTGAAAACTTAAAGCAGGACAATCTATTCTTTCAATTCCTTGTAAAGTGCCATCAAATAAAGATCTATGAGTAATTTTAAGATTTTTTGGTAACTTATACTCATCAACAACAAAACAATGATTTTGACTAGTAATAAAAATTTTACCGGTTTTTATATCTAATATTGGATGATTTGAACCATGATGACCAAAATTCATTTTAAGTGTTTTTGCCCCACTAGCTAAAGCTAATAATTGATGTCCTAAACAAATACCAAATAAAGGAATTTTATTTGTACACAATTTTTTTATAGTATATATAGAACATTTATAATCTTCAGGATTACCTGGTCCATTAGATAATACAACTCCATCTGGGTTCATGGAAATAATTTCTTTAAATGAAGTTTTATATGAAACTATTGTAATACGACATCCTAATTTTTTTAATATTCTTATTATATTATATTTAGTACCAAAATCATAAACAATAATATGATATTTATATTTTTTATAATTATACTTTTTTTTATTATAATATTGTATATTCGAAATATTTTTTAACTTGATATTTTTCCGTGCTAAGTTTATCGCTAATTTAATATTATTATTATTTATATTATTAACAGTTATAATAGCACCCTTTTTTATACCTTTATCTCTTAATTTTATAGTTAATTTTCGTGTATCAATATTTGCTATACAAACAATATTTTGATTGTTTAAATATTCTAGTAATGAACAATTACTACGATAATTACTAATTAATACACTAGGTATACAATTTAATATTAAACCAGATACACAAATTTTTTTATATTCTATATCTTCGTTATTAATACCTGTATTTCCTATATGAGGATTAGTAAAAGTTACTATTTGTTTAATATAAGAAGGATCAGTTATAATTTCTTGATATCCTGTAATTGAAGTATTAAAAATTACTTCACCTGAAGTATTACCATAATATCCTATAGAAATACCTTTATAAATACTCCCATCTTCTAATGCTAATAATGCTAATTTATACAAAATTATTTTCCTCTTTAAGTACATCTTGCATATTATAAAAACCATTATTTTTATTTTTTATCCATTTTGCTGCAATTAATGCTCCATAAGCAAATACTAATCTATTAGTTACTTTATGCTTAAGTTCTATTATTTCACCTGATTTTGAAGCAAAAATTATTTTATGTTCTCCTATTATATCTCCTGCTCTAATAATGGAATATCCTATTGTATTTTTAATACGTGGACCTGTTTTATTTAAAACTTTAATAGTATTTAATTTATATCCTATAATCTTAGCTATTTTTTTTCCTATATTTAAGGCTGTACCAGAAGGATAATCAATTTTCTTACTATGATGATATTCAATAATTTCTATATCAAAATCTTTTATTATTAATTTTTTTGTAATACTAATAATTATATCTAATATAACATTAGCACCTATACTCATATTAGCCGACAATACAAATGGTACTTTATTTTTAAATAATTTTATTTTTTTTAATTGGTTTTTGTTAAATCCTGTTGTACCAATAATTATTGATTTTTTATTTTTATAACAATATTCTAAATTTTTTAAACTTATTTTTGGATTAGTAAAATCTATTATTGTATCAAAATTATTTTTTATATCTTTGATATTTCCAACTGTTTTTATATTTAATTTACCTAAACCTATTATTTCTCCAATATCTTTTCCAATTAATTTATTATTTGGATTTATTACAGCACCTACTAATTTTAGGTTTTTATCTTTTTTTATAGTTTTAATTAATAATTTTCCAATACGACCAATAGACCCTAAAATAATTATTTTTATCATAAATTTTATTTTTCCCTTATTTTTTTAATTATATAATATAATTATATTTTTAATAACCTACTAAAATAGATGATGGTAATGAAGCCAAATTTATTAATGGACAAATAATTATATTATCTATTAAATTTATAATTATAAAAGCCGCTATAGGTGAAATATCTATTATGCCTATATGAGGAATAAGTTTTCTTAATAATAACATTATAGGTTCTGTTATTTGTATTATTAATAATAATCCTGGATGATCTGAGTTATTTAATATCCAACTAATAATAGTCATTATTATTAATGCAAAAAAATATAATCTAATTAATATATTTAATACACTAGCTATAGAACCAATAAATACATTTATTATTGGTGGGATATTATTAATATATATTAAATATATTATCGATATAGAAAAGGTTTTAATAAATATTGCTGATATAAATGTTGCTAAATCAAAACCACCAATAGATTTAATAAAATTTTTTACTGGATTAACAATAAAAGATGTAAATTTTATTATGTTTTGTGTAATAGGATTATTTTTATCTGCATAAGAAATATTTAAAGCAAAACGTAACATTAACATAAATGTATATAAATTAAATAATGTATTAATTAACGATAAACCAATATTTTCCATATATTTTATACTCCAATAATAAAAAATAATGATAAATATAATTGAAATTATAAATAAAAAATAATGAATATGAATAATAGAAAAAATATTTTTGAAAAAATAAAATTAAATACAAAAAAAATTTTAATTGAAAAACAATTAACAAAAAAAATCCAATCTAAAAAAATATTAAATATAAAAATAGGTATCGATCCTACTACTCCTAATTTACATTTAGGTCATTTTGTTTTAATCAACAAATTAAAACAATTACAAGATTTAGGTCATAATATATTATTTATTATAGGAGATTTTACTGGAATCATAGGTGATCCTACAGGAAAAAATATAACGAGAAAAATTTTAACAAAAGAACAAATCCAAATCAACGCTATAAAATGTCAACATCAAATTTTGAAATTATTAAATCCTAAAAAACTAAAAATTTTATTTAATTCCGAATGGTTAAAAAAAATTTCTATATTTAAAATTCTTAATATTTTATCCAACTTTACAATATCTAAAATGTTAGAAAGAAAAGATTTTTATAAAAGATATAAAAATGGTTATAGTATTTCAATACATGAATTTATATATCCTTTAATCCAAGCTTATGATTCAGTAGTACTTAAAGCAGATATAGAATTAGGAGGTAATGATCAATTATTTAATCTTTTAATAGGAAGAGAATTACAAAAAACTTTTAATCAAGAACCTCAAAATATAATTACTATGCCTATTCTTGAAGGATCTGATGGTAAAAACAAAATGTCAAAATCTCTTAATAATTATATTAATATAAAAGATAAACCAGGAGATATTTATAGAAAACTTATTTCTATCAATGATAGTTTAATATATAAATATTTTAAATTATTATCCATAAAACCTATAAATAAACCTATAAATAAACTTATAAAATTAACTCCACGTGAAATTAAAATTAAATTAGCTACTGAATTAATAACATATTTTTATAATAAAACTATAGCCAAACAAGCATCAAGTTTAATAGGAAATAAAGTAAAGTTCTTTCCTATCAATATTCCTAAAATTCAAATTATTATAAATAATTTTATAACAGTTCCTATAATATATATATTAAATAAATCAGGATTAGTAAAAAATAATTCACAAGCAAAAGACTTATTAAAAAATAAAAAAATTAAAATTAATAATATATTGATTAATTATAATTATAAATTAATTTTTAATAAAAATTATTTTATACAAGCAGGAAATACAACTTTTGCTATAATACATTTATTGGGGCCATAGTTCAATTGGTAGAACACCTGCTTTGCATGTAGGAAATTAGGAGTTCAAATCTCCTTGGCTCCATTATGGTATCAATTCATTTGATAAATAAACAAATATTCAATAATTATTTGATAAACTTTTGTTAACAGTATTATTTCTGAAAATAACACACCTTCATTTATTTTATGTATAGTATCATTTGTTAATCCTAACTCAATTAATTGATTACAATTTTTATTTATAAATCTACCATCTGATATACCCCCGTTTGTATTTATTTTTGGTTGTAAATTACAAATATAATTTATTCCAAACTTTACAGCCTTTAATAACTTGCCTTTTTTTGTTATATATGGCTCTCCTGAAATATCCCATTCAATTTTATAATCTTTATTGTTTTTTAAATTAAAGAATAAAAAAATTTTACTTACTTTTTTTTGTATTTCATTAACTGTAATTAAATTTGAAAATCTAAAATTACATAATAATTGTGCATAGTTAGGTAGACTATTATTTACACCCAAACCTGCATTACAATTGGATATTTGAAAAATAGTTTTAGAAAAATCTTTATTACCTTTATCCCATTGTATTTTTAATAAATAATGGGTTACATTTATTAATATATGTATTGGATTTAATAATGTTTTGGTATATGCTATATGTCCTTGTATACCAAATATTATTATCTTTGCATTTAATGAACCTCGTCTACCTATTTTTATGGTATCACATGTATAGTTTTTACTAGTAGGCTCACCTATAATACAATATTTTATTATTTCTTTTCTTTTTATTAATTTATTAATTACATATTTAGTACCATATTTACCATCACCTTCTTCATCACTTGTGATTAAAAAAGCTATTTTACCTTTATATTTTGGATATAATTTTAAAAAATTACATGTTGAGTTTATCATTGCAGATAAACTACCTTTCATATCAACTATACCACGTGATATAATATATCCTTGGTTATTTAAAGAAGGTATAAATGGGTTATTTTTCCATTCATATATTGGACCTGATGGTACGACATCGGTATGGCCAACAAATACTAATGTTTTTTTTCCACTACCGTTTGTAGCCCATAAATTATACACTCCTTTTTTATTAAAAACTTCTATATTAAAACCAAGTTTTTTTAATATATTACTAATTACTACTTGACAACCTTTATCCTTAGGTGTAATAGATTTTTTTGAAAGTAAATTAAATACTAAATTTAAAATATAATACATTTTAATTTTTTTTATGTAAAAGTTTATTCAGTTTTATTATTTTTTTATTTATACGACATTCTATTGTTCCTGTTATAGAATTTCTTATAAATAATAAATTATTTTTATAAGCTAATACCTTAGCTTTAACTTTTTTTATTACTTTATTCTTTATATCTACAATTGATAGTTTGGAGTTGGAAGTTATATATAAACCCGATTCAATAATACAACCATTACCTAATGGTATACCACATCCAGCATTAGCTCCTATTAAACATTTTTTACCTAGTGATATTACAACCCTCCCACCACCTGAAAGTGTTCCTAAAATTGAAGCCCCACCTCCTAAATCCGTATTTTTATTTATAAATACTCCATATGAAATACGTCCTTCTATCATACATGGTCCTTTAGTACCTGCATTAAAATTACAAAATCCTTCATGCATAATTGTTGTACCTTTACCTAAATAAGCACCAAGACGTATTCGTGATGTATCTGCAATTCTTACATTCTTTGGTATTACATAATCTGTCATTATAGGAAATTTATCAATACTAAAAATTGTAATATATATATTATTTAATTTAGCTTTATTTTTTGTTTCTATAATTTCTTCACTATCAATTGGACCTACATTAGTCCAAACTATAGTTTTCATAATATAAAATATACCAAATAACTTTATTGTATTTGGTTTACATAATCTATAAGAAATTATATGTAATTTTAAATAACTCTCTGGAATATTTAAAGGATTTTGATCATATAAAATAAAAGTAAAAATTAATTGTTTTTTAGTGTTGATAAAACTTCTTATTTTTTTTGCTGTTTTTAATTTCCCTAGTTGTATTAATTCTAAATATAATATGAATAAATCCTTATTAGATAAATATAAATTAAAACTATTTGAATTAATGTTTATATTAACTTTTAATTTATTTAATAAATGTTTTATAAAATGTGGATAAGGATATATAACTATAAAAGGATAATAAACTTCTAATATTTCATGTTTATAATTGTTACTTGCTAGTCCTACACCAAAACTCAATATCATAATACCTTTATCCTATAATTTTTCATTTTTACGAATTGTTGTAATAATTACACCTTGTTTTTTGATAATTAATGTATGTTCACATTGAGCAGAATTACTTTTATTTGTTGTAATAGTTGTCCAACCATCTTTTAAAATTTTAATTGCCGTCCCCCTATTTATTATCATAGGTTCAACGGTTAAACACATTCCTTCTTTTAAAAGAATATCATTATTATATCCATTATAATTAAGAACTTGAGGTTTTAAATGAAAATCAGTACCAATACCATGACCACAAAATTCTTTTACAACGCTATATCCATTTGTTTTTGCATGTGTTTGAATTATATTACCTACTTCAGAAAGTTTTGTACCATCACGTATAATAGATATTGCTTTATAAAGACATTCTTGTGTAACTTTACATATGTTATAGTTTTTATTATTTTTATTATTTTTATTATTTCCAACAATATACATTGCACTAGTATCAGCATAATATCCTTCTTTTATAATTGTAACATCTATATTTAAAATATCATTTGTTTTTAATTTTGTTTTATAATTAGGAATACCGTGACATACTACATTATTAATAGATATACAAGTAGCATGTTGAAAACCTTTATATCCTATTGTAGCTGAACTACATTTTATTTTAGTTTCAATATATTTATGACAAATATTATTTAGTTCTTCTGTATTAATGCCAGGTTTAATATATTCAGAAATCATTTCTAATATATTAGCTGCTAATTTTCCTACAATTATTAATTTTGTTATATCTTGTAATGAATAAATTTTAATATTCATAATTATTTTTATATTTGATAATCTTATAAAGATAAGTTAATTTATTAATACTATAATATATTAATATATAAGGAATAATAGTTTTATGATAATTAATATGCATGATTTATTAAAAGCTGGTGCACATTTTGGTCATCAAACACAATTTTGGAATCCAAAAATGCACAAATATATCTATGGAATAAATAATAAAATCCACATTCTAAATTTAGAATATACCTTTATTGCTCTGAAAAAAGTTAAGCCCATTATAAAAACAATTATAAGTAAGAAGAACAAAATAATTTTTGTTGGTACTAAAAAAGCCGCTAATGTAATTATTTCTGAAGAAGCAAACAAAGTTGATCAACCTTATGTTAATCATAGATGGTTAGGTGGGATGTTAACTAATTATAAAACTATTAGACAATCAATAAAAAAATTACGTGAATTAGAATTAATGCGTGATAATGGAATTTTAAACCAATTAACCAAAAAAGAAATTTTATTAACCAATAGAAAATTACAAAACTTAGAAAAATGTTTAGGTGGGATAAAAAATATGATTGGTTTACCTGAAGCTTTATTTGTAATTGATGTTAATAAAGAAAGAATTGCTATCAATGAAGCTAATAAATTAGGTATATTAGTTATTGGTATTGTTGATACAAATTCTAATCCAGATGGTATAGATTATATAATTCCCGGAAATGATGATTCTATAAATGCTATAAAACTATATACTAAAATTATAGCAAATTATTGTAAACAAACATAAAGTTTATCAAGGGAAATATTTTATGAATAATATCAAGTTAATAAAAAAATTAAGACATAGTACCGGATTAGGTATTATGACATGTAAAAAAGCACTTAATAAATATAAAGGTAATATACAATTAGCTATAAATTATTTACTTACTATACATAGATTAAAATCAAACGTAAATTTTCCAAAAGAAGGAATAATAAAAATCAAAGTGTCACACAATTTAGTTTTAATGTTAGAAATTAATTGTGAAACCGATTTTGTATCTAATGATATTAATTTTATCCGTTTTGTCAATAAAGTTGCTAATAAATCTTTATATACAAATCAAACCAATATAAAAACTTTAGTGAATGATAAATTAGAATTAGATAGAAAAATTTTAATAAAAAAATTAAATGAAAATATTATAGTACGTAAATTAATTTTAATTAATATAAACAAATATATTAATAATACAATAGGTTGTTATAATCATAAAAATCGTATATGTTCTTTAGTCCTACTAACCAATTGTAATTTACAAATTGCAAATGATATTGCCATGCATATTATAGCCACAAATCCAAATGTAATTTATATTAAAGATTTTACAAATGAAGAAATAAAAAAAGAAAAATCATATATATTATCTAATATTAAAAAGGGTATTAAACCAATAACTATAATTAATAAAATAATAAAAACTAAATTTAAAAAATATTTTAACGAAAATAGTTTATTTAATCAATATTTTATAAAAGATACTAAAAGGACAATTTACCATTATTTATCAAATAATAGTACCATAATTAGTTTTTTTAGATTGGAAATATGAAAATCATAATGGATACTTTTATAAAAAATACTTCAGTTTTAATGGAAAAAAGTATTAAATTATTAAATTTAAATTTTAACAAAATTCGTACAAATAAAATCAATCCAGAAATAATAGATAATATTTATATTAGTTATCATGGTAAGAAAACATATCTAAAACATTTATCTAATATTTATGTTGAAAATTCACATACTTTAATAATTAATCCTTGGGATAAGCAAATTATTAATGCAATTAAAAAAGCTATTTTTATAAATTTAGACATTAATCCCATTATAAACACTAATAATATTAAAGTAATATTTCCAAAATTAACCGAAGAAACACGTAAACGTTATATTATGATAGCTAGATCATTTGCAGAAAATAGTAAAATATATATACGTAATACACGTCGTGATATAAACAAAGATATAAAAACAAAGTTACAAACAAATATATATAATATGGATGAAGCTAATAATTTAAAAGTAATTTTACAAAAATTAACTGATAAATATATAAATATTATCACCAAATTATTAAAACAAAAAGAAAACGATTTAATAAAAATTTAATATTATGAATAATTTTATTCATTTACGTATACATAGTGAATATTCTTTAATAGATAGTATTATTAAAATAAAATCTTTAATTTATAATATAAAACAAATGAATATACCAGCAATTTGTATAACTGATGAACAAAATATATTTAGTTTAATAAAATATTATAAAACTTCTATAAAAAATGGTATTAAACCAATAATTGGTTGTGATTTACAAATAAATTCTAAAAACCAACTTTATAAAATAACTTTATTAGCTATGAATAAGATTGGATATTATAATCTTATAAAATTAATTACTTTATCTTGTAAAGGAATATTAACAAAAAACTATATATTTAAATTTTCAAAAGGATTAATTGTCCTTTCAGGAGCTAGTAAAGGTGAAATAGGTTATTTGTTACTTTCAAAAAATATAAAAAAAGCCACGTTAATTATAAATCAATGGAAAAAAGTTTTTCATAATAGGTTTTATTTAGAATTACAAAGAATAGGTTTAAAACATGAAGAAGAATTATTATCTAAATCAATAGATTTAGCTATTAAGACAAATATTCCGGTAGTTGCAACAAATGCAGTAATGTTTATAAACAAAGAAGATTATTATGTACATCAAACAAGAGTTGCTATAAATGAAGGTAAATTAATTAAAAATTCAAAGAAAAAAGATTTTTATAGTAAAGAACAATATTTAAAAACACCTAATGACATGATCAAGTTATTTAAAGATATTCCTTCAGCTATTGAAAATAGTATAATGATTGCAATTCGTTGTAATGTAAAATTAACATTAAATAAAAAAAATGTTTGTTTTCCAAAATTTCATTTATCTCAAAAGATAAATATAAAAAAATATTTTATATATATATCAAATAAAGGATTAAATCATCGTTTAATAAAAAATAATATATTAAAAACTAACCAAATTATAACATATAAAAATAGATTGTATGAAGAAATTAATATTATTACTAATATGGGTTTTATTGAATATTTTTTAATAGTAATGAAGTTTATCAAATGGGCAAAAAAAACAAAGATACCTGTAGGACCTGGTAGGGGTTCGGGAGCAGGATCTTTAGTTGCTTATGCCTTAGAAATAACAGATGTTGATCCTATAAAATATGATCTTTTATTTGAAAGATTTCTTAATCCTGAAAGAATTAATATGCCTGATTTTGATATGGATTTTTGTATGAAAAAACGTGATAAAGTAATACACTATGTAACTAAATTATATGGTAAAAATTTAGTAGCACATATTGTTACTTTTAGTACAATGACAGCTAAATCGGTAATAAGAGATGTTACTAGAGTACAAGGGAAACCGTATTGGTTAGGTGATAAATTATCAAAATTAATACCTTTGGATTTAGGTATAAATTTAAATAAAGCTTTTAATAAATCATTAGAATTAAGAAATTTACTTAAAAAGAATGAAGAAGCTAATGAAATTTGGGAAATGTCTTTAAAATTAGAAGGTATAATTAAAGGAATAGGAAAACACGCAGGAGGAATAATAATTGCTCCTAAAAAATTAATTAATTTTTCTCCAATATTATGTGATGATCAAGGAAAAAATATAATACAATTTGATAAAAATGATATAAAATATTTAGGTTTAATTAAATTTGATTTTTTAGGTTTAAGAACATTAACAGTAATTAATTATACTTTAAAATTAATAAATACATCAAAAAAACAACCAATTGATATTAATAATATTCCTTTAAATGATTTAAAATCTTTTAAGTTATTAAAAAACGCTGACACTAATTCTATTTTTCAATTAGAATCACAAGGTATGAAAGAATTAATCAAAAAATTAAAACCAAAGAATATTAATGATATAATATCTTTGATAGCTTTATTTAGACCTGGTCCTTTAAATTCAGGTATGGTAGATGAGTTTATAAAAAGAAAAAATGGTAAACAAATAAATTATTCATATTTTCATCAATTAATCCAACCAATATTAAAATCAACTTATGGAATAATTTTATATCAAGAACAAGTAATGAAAATTACTAATGTTTTAACTGGTTTTAGTCTTGGACAATCAGATGTATTTCGTAGAGCTATAGAAACAAATAAAAATATAAAAAATTATCGTATAAAATTTATCACAAATTGTATTAATAATAATATAAAAAAATATATTGCCATTAACTTTTTTGAATTTATAAATAAATTTGCTGGTTATGGATTTAATAAATCACATTCAACTGCTTATGGATTAATTTCTTACAAAACAATATGGTTGAAAAGTAATTATCCTAGTCAATATATGGCATCGGTATTATCTACAGAAATGTATAATATTGATAAAATAATACCAATTATATCCGAATGTAAAAGAATGAAATTAAAAATTTTACCTCCGGATATCAATCTCAGTAATTATAAATTTTGTGTGGATAAAAAAAATAATATTATTTATGGATTAGGTGCTATTAAAGGAATAGGTGAAGAATTTATTAAAGAAATGATTAGTAATAGAAAAAACTATGGTAAGTTTTATGATTTATTTGATTTTTGTAAACGTATAGATAGAAAATATTTAAATAAACGTAATTTATCTGCTTTAATACTTTCTGGTAGTTTAGATAAAATTGGTCCATCTAGAGAAATTATTTTATATACGATTAATACTGCAATAAAAATTGCTTATCAAAACAAAAATAATATAATAATGGGGATCAAGGATTTATTTAATAATCTAGAATATAAAAAATATGAATATGTTAAACCATTTAAAAAATTAGAAAGATTACAAGGAGAAAAAAATACTTTAGGAATATATATATCTTTTATCAATTCTTAATATAAATTATGTCTTTATCACAATATTATTTATATTCAATAATCAAATCTTTAAATATAAACACATTATGGATTGCTTTATCTGGTGGAAGAGATAGTATATGTTTATTAGATATAACATATAAATCATTAAAAAAAATCAAAACCAAAAATTTAATACCTAAAATATATGCTATTCATATAAATCATTATATGAATAACTCCTCGGAAAATTGTGAAAAGTTTTGTATAAAATATTGTAATATGTTTAATATACCTTTAATCATAAAAAGACAAAAAAAATATATTAATAATATAGAATTAGCAGCACGTAACTTTAGATATTTTTGGTTTAATTATTATTTAAATAACAAGGATGTTATTTTTATAGCACATAATAATGATGATCAAATAGAAAATTGGATGTTAAAAACAATGAAAGGATGTGGAATTACTGGATTATCAAGTATTCCATATAAACGTAAAATGGGTTATGGATTTTTACTTAGACCATTGTTAAATATATCACGTAGAACAATAAATAATTATATAAAAAAATATAAACTTAATTGGTTTGAAGATAAAACAAATTTTAATATAAAATTTGATCGTAATTATTTAAGACATAAAATAATACCTAAACTAAAAAATAGGTGGCCATATTTTTATATTACATTAAATAAATGTATTGCAAACTTTAAAGAATCAAATCAGTTATTAAATGAAGTTTCAACAGAAATATTTACAATTATTGGTTATAATTCAAATAAAATATATATCAATAAATTAATAAAACTTTCTTATTATCAATTAAGAAGATTAATTATTTATTGTTTAAATCATTTAGGTTATATCAATCCCTCAAAAAAACAAATAAATGAATTAATAAATCAAATATTTAATGCCAAATATTATTCTTCTATATTAATAAAATTTAATAATATTGAAGCTAGAATTTGGAAAGGATTTTTATATTTTAAAATTTTTTCATATTATAAAACTAAACCTGAAAATATCTTTTATAGTTGGGATTTATATTGTATTAATAAATTTAATAAATTAAATATTAAATTTTTTAATCTTAAAGGAGGAGAAAAAATAATACATTATGGTAAAATAAAAAGGATAAAACATTTATTACAAAAATTATCAATTCCACCTTGGGAACGTAAAAATTTTATAATTATTTATTATAAAGAAACAATAGTAGCTGCATTTAATAATAATTGTTCTGTAGTTACTGATAATTGGAGTGCTAAAATTAAAATAAAATATCCTTTTTAATATAAATTATTTTTTATAAAAATATAATATGAATTTAAATGAACTTAAAAAAAAAAATGTACATGAATTATTAACATTAGCTATATCTATGAAGATAGATAATATATTACGTTCTAGAAAACAAGATATTATATTTGCTATTCTAAAAAAACAAGCTAAAGGTGGAGAAGATATTTATGGAGAAGGAGTTTTAGAAATTTTACAAGAAGGTTTTGGCTTTTTAAGAAGTGCTGATAGTTCTTATCAAGCCGGCCCTGATGATATATATGTTTCTCCATCACAAATTCGACGGTTTAATTTACGTAAAGGTGATAGTATTTATGGTAAAATACGTCCTCCAAAAGAGGGTGAAAGATATTTTGCTTTATTAAAAGTAAATAAAATAAATTTTGATAGAATAGAAACTGTTAAACAAAAAATTTTATTTGAAAATTTAACTCCATTATTTCCCAATTATAGATTAATGATGGAAATTGGTAATGGTTCTACTGAAGATTTAACTTCTAGAATTTTAGATTTAGTTGCTCCTATTGGTAAAGGACAACGTGGTTTAATTGTAGCTCCTCCAAAAGCAGGTAAAACTATGATGATGCAAAATATTGCTAATGCTATAGTACGTAATAGTCCTGAATGTTATTTAATTTTTTTATTAATTGATGAACGTCCTGAAGAAGTAACAGAAATGTCTAGAACAGTAAGAGGTGAAGTTATCGCCTCTACATTTGATGAACCACCTACAAGACATGTACAAGTAGCTGAAATGGTTATTGAAAAAGCTAAAAGATTAGTTGAACATAAAAAAGATGTAGTTATAATGTTAGATTCTATTACTAGATTAGCAAGAGCGTACAATACAGTAGTTCCTTCTTCGGGTAAAGTCTTAACAGGGGGAGTGGATTCAAATGCTCTTGAAAAACCTAAAAGATTTTTTGGTGTCGCACGTAATATAGAAGAAGGTGGAAGTTTAACTATTTTAGCATCTGCTTTAATAGATACTGGATCAAAAATGGATGATATAATTTTTGAAGAATTTAAAGGTACAGGTAATATGGAAGCACATTTAGATCGTAAATTAGCTGAAAAAAGAGTTTTTCCTGCAATAAATATTAGACGTTCTGGTACTCGTAGAGAGGATTTATTATGTAGTGAAGAAGAAATACAACGTATGTGGATTTTACGGAAATTATTACATACAATGGAAGATGTAGCAGCAACAGAATTATTAATAGATAGATTAAAAAATACTAAAAATAATATAGACTTTTTTGAATCAATGAAAAGAAGATAAAAATAGTTATTAAGGAATTTAGTTATGAAATATGCTTCATATTATGAAAGTTATTATAAATTTGATAATATTAAGTGTTATAAAACAATACCAAGTATATTAGAAATACGTAAAGCTATTCCTATAAATACTGTAATAATGAATAGTATTAAGTTACAAAGAAAAGCAATTAAAAATATAATTAATGGTAATGATAAAAGATTATTAGTTATAGTAGGTCCTTGTTCAATACATGATAAAAATGCTGCATTAGAATATGCTAATAAATTAAAAAAATTATCTAATGAATTAGAAGATCAATTATTAATTGTAATGCGTACATATGTAGAAAAACCTAGAACTAATATTGGATGGAAAGGATTATTATATGATCCATCGTTAGATGGTAGTAATGATATTAAATATGGAATTTATATTTCTAGAAAAATTATGTATGATATAATTTGTATAGGGTTACCTATTTCTAATGAAATATTAAATCCTAGTACCTCAAGTTTTTTTGAAGATCTTCTTAGTTGGGCTGCTATAGGCGCTAGAACAACAGAATCTCAAATTCATAGAGAAGTAGTTAGTGGTTTATCGTTTCCAATAGGTTTTAAAAATGGAACGGATGGAAATATCTATATAGCTATAGATGCAATTAAAACAGCAGAAAATAAACATTATCATATTGGTATAGATCAAAAAGGAAGAATTTCTATTATAAAAACAAAAGGTAATATAAATACACACTTAATACTTAGAGGGGGAAATAATGGACCTAATTATTATAAAAATAATATAACTTTATATTGCCAAGCAATGACACGTAAATGTATTAAAGCTAAAATTATGGTAGATTGTAGCCATTCTAATAGTGGTAAACAACCTGAAAATCAACCATTGGTATTAGATAATATATTAGAACAAAGAATATCTGGTAATAAATCTTTAATAGGAGTAATGTTAGAAAGTAATATAAATAGTGGTTCACAAAATTTAAGCAAAAATCTTAAATATGGAGTATCAATAACTGATGGATGTTTAAGTTGGATAGAAACAGAAACATTACTTCGTAAAGCTGCAATAAAAATGCGCAAAAATATAAAAAAATTATAAAAGGTTATTTGTTTAAATGATAAAAACACATATTTTAGGATATCCGCGTATAGGACCTAATCGAGAATTAAAAAAAGCATTAGAGTCATATTGGAAAAACGATATTAATTTAAACACATTAGAAAATATTGGAAAAACAATTAGAGTAAACAATTGGATTACACAATATAAAGCAGGATTATCTTATGTAAGTGTAGGAGATTTTTCTTATTATGATCATATTTTAAATATAACTGCAATGATAGGATCAATACCTAAACGATTTAATCATATTGAAAATAGTATAGTTGATATAAATACATATTTTAATATGGCTAGAGGATGTACAATAAATGGAAAACCTATTTCAGCATGTGAAATGACAAAATTTTTTGATACAAATTATCATTATATTGTACCGGAATTAGAAATAACTAATCAGTTTTATTTATCAAATAATAATATTTTTAATGAAGTTAAAGAATGTCAAACTTTAGGTTTAAAACCTAAAGTAGTATTAATTGGTCCTATAACTTATTTATGGTTAGCCAAATCATCTATTAATAAACTTAATTTTTTACCATCATTAATTAATGTATATTCTAAAATTTTAAAAAAATTAGAAAAACAAAATGTTGAATGGGTCCAATTAGATGAACCAGTTTTAGTATTAGAAATACCAAAAATATGGAAGGATTCCTTTGAAATAGCTTATAAAAAATTATCAAAAAAAATAAAACAATTAAAAATAATGCTAGCTACTTATTTTGGAGGCATAGGTAAGAATATAGATATGGTATTATCGTTACCTATAACCAATCTACATGTCGATGGAGTTAGAGCACATAAAGAATTAGATTTAATTATAACCAAATTTCCTAGTGATAAAATTTTATCTATTGGAATTATAAATGGTAGAAATATTTGGAAAGCACATTTAACAAATATTTTTAAAAAATTAAATAAAATTAAGATTATTCTGAAAAATAGATTGTGGATTTCATCCAGTTGTTCTTTATTACATATACCTATCGATATAAATAAAGAAAAACATATAAATAAGAAAATTTTAAATTGGTTATCATTTGCAAGACAAAAATTAGATGAAATAGTTATTTTATCTAAATGTGTAACTGATAACAAATATATAACTGATAACACTAAAGCAATAGAATCAAGAAATAATTGTGATATTATAAATTCTACTTTAGTAAAAGAACGTATAAAACAAATACAAAATAATTATTTACATCGTAATAATTCATACTTTAAACGTAAAATTTTACAAAATAAAAAACTTAAACTACCTTTATTACCAACAACTACAATAGGGTCATTTCCTCAAACTAATATAATACGACTTGCTAGAAAAAATTTTAAAATAGGTAAATTAAATATTGAAGCTTATGAACAAATAATACGTTATCAAATATTATTTATAATAGCTAAACAAACAAGTTATGATCTTGATATGTTTGTACATGGTGAACCAGAAAGAAATGATATGGTAGAATATTTTGGTGAAAACCTTAAAGGATTTGTATTTACTAATAATGGTTGGGTACAAAGTTATGGGTCGCGTTGTGTTAAACCTCCAATAATATATGGAGATATTAAACGTAATAAGCAAATTACAGTCCGATGGATTAAATATGCACAAAACAATAGTTTCAAACCTGTTAAAGGTATGTTAACAGGTCCAGTCACAATCTTACATTGGTCTTTTGTAAGAGATGATCAACCTAAAGAACAAACATGTAAACAAATAGCATTAGCTTTACGGGATGAAGTAAAAGATTTAGAAAATTCAGGTATTAAAGCTATTCAAATAGATGAACCTGCTTTACGTGAAGGTTTACCTTTACATAAAAAAGATTATAAATATTATTTAAATTGGGCTATATCATGTTTTAAACTCTCATCATCTATAGTAAAAGATTCAACCCAAATTCATACCCATATGTGTTATTCTCAATTTAATGATATTATAGCATATATATCTGAAATGGATGCCGATGTCATAACTATTGAAACAGCTAGATCCAATATGACATTATTAAATGCTTTTAAAATTTTTGAATATCCAAATGAAATTGGACCGGGTATATATGATATACATACTACTAATGTACCAAGTATTAAATATATGATTTCTTTAATTAAAAAAGCAGCTAAAAGTATTCCTATCGATAGGATCTGGATAAATCCGGATTGTGGTTTAAAAACCAGAAAATGGAATGAGGTAGATTCTTCATTAAAAAATATGGTACAAGCTGCTTATCAATTAAGAAAGTATTTTAAATACTAATTTCTATAGTATATATTTTGTAAAATCTTCTTTAGGTGCTAACTTATCCAGATTTTTATCTACATATTCTTTAGTTACTATTATTTTATTTTCTATTTCATTACCTTTATACATAGGTACTTCTAATAACATTTCCATCACTGTATGTAATCTACGTGCACCTATATTTTCTGTACATTCATTAAATGAATACGCTATTTCTGCAATACGTTTAATACCTTCTTTAGTAAATTCTATTTTAATCCCTTCAGTATTAAGTAATGCTTGATATTGTCGTGTTAAAGCAGAAGATGGTTCAGTAAGTATTCTTTCAAAATCTTTTGGTGTTAATGCAGATAATTCTACATGTATGGGTAATCTACCTTGTAATTCAGGAATTAAATCAGATGGTTTTGATAAATGAAAAGCACCAGATGCTATAAACAGTATATGATCTGTTTTTATCATACCATATCTTGTGGATACTGATGAACCTTCTATTAAAGGTAATAAATCTCTTTGTACACCTTCTCTCGAAATTTCCGTACCAGTATTATCCCCACTTCTTCTAACAATTTTATCAATTTCATCAATAAACACTATACCATTTTGTTCTACTGCTTCAATAGCACTTTTTTTTATAGTATCATCACTTATTAATTTAGCTGACTCTTCTTCCATTAATAATTTTCTTGCTTCTACAATAGTAATTTTCCGATTTTCACGATTTTGTTTATTTATATTAGAAAATATACTTTGTAATTGATTAGCCATTTCTTCCATCCCCGGAGGGGTCATAATATCAATACCTGATACTTTTTGAGTAATTTTAATATCTATTTCTTTATTTTCTAATTCACCGTTCCGTAATTTTTTTATAATAATTTTACGATTTTCAATATTATCAGTTTCTTTATTTTTTGATGATAAAATCGCATCTATTATTCTTTCTTCTACTGCATATTTAGCTTTATTTCTTATTTGTTTATTAGCTTTTTCTTTTACTAATTTAATAGCAATTTCTATTAAATCACGTATTATAGATTCTACATCACGACCAACATATCCTACTTCTGTAAATTTGGTAGCTTCAACTTTAATAAATGGTGCATTAGCTAGTTTTGCTAATCTTCTAGCAATTTCTGTTTTTCCTACTCCTGTAGGACCAATCATTAAAATATTTTTTGGTGTTATTTCTGCACGTAAATTATAATCTAATTGCATTCTTCTCCATCTATTTCTTAATGCAATAGCAACAGCTTTTTTAGCTTTTTCTTGTCCAATAATATATTTATTTAATTCTTCAACTATTTTTTTTGGAGTCATATTTTACCCCACCCTTTTATTTTTTTATTAATCCAATAATTCGATAGTAATATTTTTATTTGTAAAAACACATATATCCGCTGCTATATTAATACTTTTTTTTACTATATCAAAAGCTGATATATTAGTATTTTCTAAAAGCGCCCTAGCTACAGCATTAGCGTAATTGCCGCCTGAACCAATAGTAATTATACCATTTTCAGGTTCTAAAATATCTCCAATTCCAGTAATAATTAAAGATATATTTTTATCAGCTACTGCTAACATAGCTTCTAATCTACGTAAAACTCTATCATTTCTCCATTCTTTTGCTAATTCTACTGAAGCTTTAATTAAATTACCTTGATACTTTTCAAGTTGTGCTTCAAATAATTCAAATAATGTAAATGCATCTGCTGTACCTCCAGCAAAACCAGATAATACTTGACCTTTATAAACTTTACGTACTTTAGAAGCATTACTTTTAATTACTGTATTTCCAAGTGTAACTTGGCCATCACCCGCTATAGCAACTTTATTATTTCTTCTTACTGATACTATTGTAGTCATTTATATAACTCTATTAATTTATTTTATATAATTAATTGATTATTAATAATTTATATTTTACTATTATAATAAAAAAAATATAGATATAAGTGTAAAAATGAATAAATTATGAAAAAAAATATTCATCCTAAATATAATAATGTTATAATAAAATGTTCTTGTGGTAAAGTTTTTAATATAAAATCAACTTTAAAAAAAAATTTCTTTATTGAGATTTGTTCACATTGTCATCCAGTTTATACTGGTAAACAAAAAAAAATAAATATAGGTAATAGAATTGACAGGTTTAATAAACAGTTTGGTACAACTTAATGTTATATCATAATATTGTTCTTATAGGTCCTATGGGAACAGGTAAAAGTACTATTGGAAAAATAGTATCTAATAAATTTAAATGTAAGTTTTATGATATAGATAAGGAAATTGAAAAAAAATGTGGTTGTAAAATTTATGATATTTTTTTATTAGAAGGAGAAAATAGTTTTCGTAAAAGAGAACATAAAATAATAAAAGATTTTTCTAAAAAAAATGGAGTAGTAATTTCAACAGGTGGTGGTAGTATAATTAATTTAAAAAATATACAGTTATTAAGAAATAATAGTATTGTTATATATTTATATACTTCAGTATATTATCAAATCCAACGTATCCAACGTATAGATAAGATTTTTAATAATCGTCCTTTATTAAAAGGTAAAAATTACAAAAAAAAATTATATAACATATTTAAACTTCGTGAACCTTTTTATCATTATATTGCTGATATTATTATTAATACTGAAAAAAAAATAGAAGTAATTATAAAAGAAATAAAAAAAAGGATATATTTTATTGAAAATCATTAAAATAAATATTTTAAATAGTAATTATCCAATATATATTGGAACCGGTTTATTAAAAAAAGGTGTATATATACCTTATATATTTGGTAAACAAATAATGATTGTAACTAATAAAATTTTATCATCATTATATTTAAATATATTAAAAAAAAAATTACATTTATATAATGTAAAAGTAATTATTTTACCTGATGGGGAAAAATACAAAAATATTTCATCAGTTAATAATATATGGGATTTACTTATAAAATATGGTTTTAATCGTAATTGTACATTAATTTCTCTTGGTGGTGGAGTTATAGGTGATATTTCAGGGTTTACTGCATCTTGTTATCAAAGAGGTATTTCAATTATACATATTCCTACTACTTTATTATCTCAAGTAGATTCTTCTATAGGTGGAAAAACAGGTGTAAATCATGAAAAAGTAAAAAATATGATTGGATCTTTTTTTCAACCAAAAGCAGTAATTATAGATACAGATATAATTAATACATTAAATAATAGAGAAATATCGGCAGGTATTTCTGAAATTATAAAATATAGTTTAATATGTGATTATAGTTTTTTTAAATGGTTAGAAAACAATATAAAAAATTTATTAAAGTTAAATAAAAAAATATTAAAATTGTCTATTTTAAAAAGTTGTATTATTAAATCTAATTTTTTTATAAAAGATGAAAAAGAAAAAAATATAAGAGCTTTGCTAAATTTAGGACACACATTTGGTCATTCTATTGAACAATATAAAGGATATGGTAATTGGTTACATGGGGAAGCTATATCTGTAGGTATAATGATTGCAACAAAAATATCAATATATTTAGGCAAACTTAAAGAAAAAAATTTATATAGAATATCTAATTTATTATCAAAATCTAATCTTCCTATATATATTCCTATAGATATGAAATCAAAAAATTTTATTAATTTAATAAAATTAGATAAAAAAAATTTATATGAAAAGATAAGATTAATATTATTAAATAATATAGGTAATGCCTATATACAAAATAATATAAATGAAAAATTATTATGTAATATAATAGATTTTTTACCTAAAAAAAATAAAAGTTTTTAACTAGGTAGGTAGCAAGAATTATGCTTATCTCAACACAACAAGCTTTTCAAGCAAAAAATAAATTACCAAAGAAAAAAAATAGTTTATTTACCCCATTAACATTTAAACCTTTTAGAATAATATGGTTTGCAGATTTAATTGCAAATTTAGGTACATGGGCACAATCGGTAGCTTCTGTTTGGATATTAACTGAATATCATGCAAGTTCTATAACTTTAGCAATGATACAAGTAGTTACAGCTTTACCTTTAGTATTATTATCTATTATTTCCGGTGTATGGGCTGATAATTATGATAGACGTAAACTTATGTTAATGGGAATGTTTTTAGAATTTACTGGTGGGGCTTTAATTACGTCTTTCGCTTTTATTGGTTATTTAAATTCTACAAAATTAATATTATCTATATTAGGAATGTCTATAGGTGCTTCTTTAGCAGTACCAGCATGGCAAGCAGCAATAAATGAACAAGTTTCTAAAAATCAAGTTACTAATGCTGTAATTTTAAATAGTGTTAATTATAATTTTGCAAGAGCAGTAGGCCCAGTAATAGGTGGTATTCTTATAAATACAGTGGGTACTGCTTGGGTATTTTTACTTAATTGTTTATGTTATTTAGGATTAATTTGGGCAGTTTGGCAATGGAAACAAATTTATCCTAAAAGAATTTTACCACCAGAACATATATATGAAGGGGTTATTTCAGCCTTCAAATTTGCTAAATATTCTAAAGTTATGAGATCTGTTATGTTAAGATCTTTTGTTTTTGGTCTTTCAGCTAGTGCTTTATGGGCCTTGCTTCCAGTATTAGCTAATACTAAAGCTTCAATATATGGTTATATGTTAGGAGCTTTAGGTACAGGCGCTATTATTGGTAGTGCAATAGTAACTAAATTATGTAAGTTAGTAGATACTAATAAAATGATTAGTTCGGCTTCTATATTATTAAGTATAGTAATGTTAGTCATTGGAAGTTTAAATATCAAATTATTAATTTTTGGAGCATTAATGATAGGAGGGAGTTGTTGGATAACAGTATTAGCCAGTTATAATTCATCAGTTCAAATGTTAGTACCTGATTGGGTTAAAGCTAGAGCTTTAGCACTTTATCAAACTACGTTATATGCCGGTTTAGCAATTGGTTCTTTTTGTTGGGGACATATAGCTGGTATTATAAATGTCAAATTTGGATTATTAATAGCAGGTTTATTATTATTAATATCTACTATAGCTTTATTAAAATTAAAATTACCCAAATTAGATGATAAAAATAATAGTATAAGGCATCATGTACAGCCTAAATATAATAAAAATAAATTAGAATTTTCTAAATATAAAGAATCAATAATAGTATCAAGTGAATATTGTATTCCTGTTAATAAAACCAATGATTTTATTAATATTATAATTAAATTAAGAAATGTTAGATTGCGTAATGGTGCTAAATCTTGGTCCTTATATCGTAATGTTGAAGATAAAGAAATATGGCAAGAAATATTTTTAATACGTAATTGGTTACAATATTTAAGAATGTTAAGTAGAATAACAATTGCCGATAAAATTATTATAGATAAAGTTAATAAAATGCATATAGGTATCAAACCACCTAGAACATATCAAGGAATACAACAAATCAAACCAAAATTCTAAATATTCTTAATAGTTTTTTCCATATCCGTGAAAAAAAATTATTATATGATGTAATATGATTTGCAGTACTAACAGCTGCTTTTTCTGTACGAAGTTTTTCTTTATTTTCTATATAATTATTTTTTTTACGTACAAGATTCTTATTACTATATTTTTCTCCAAAAATTTGATCATCACGTAATCTTTCTACTGCATAATGTGGAGTATCCATATCTGGTTCTGGTATAATTATAATTTTTACATCTTGTCTTAATTCTATATTAACTATAATGTTTCTTTTTTCATTTAATAAATAAGTAGCAATTGATACTGGTAAAACAGCTCTAATTTTAGAACTATTATCTTTCATCGCTTCTTCTTCTATTAAACGTAAGATAGAAAGAGATAAAGAACTAACATCACGTATTGTACCTTGTCCATTACATCTTGGACATACTATACCACTAGTTTCCCGCAAAGATGGACGTAATCGTTGTCTAGACATTTCCATTAAACCAAACCTTGAAATACGACCTACTTGAATACGTGCACTATCAAGTTTAATAGATGCACGAATTCTATTTTCTACTTCTCTTTGGTTTCTTGTTAAAGACATATCAATAAAATCAATTACTACTAACCCACCAATATCACGTAATCTTAATTGTCTACCTAGTTCATCAGCTGCTTCTAAATTTGTGTGTAAAGCTGTTTCTTCTATATCATCCCCTCTAGTAGCACGTGCTGAATTAATATCTATAGATACTAAAGCTTCTGTAGTATCAATAAAAATTGATCCACCTGAAGGTAATTTAACTTCTCTTTGATAAGCAGTTGCAATTTGAGATTCAATTTTAAATCTAGTAAAAAGAGGTATTTCATCTTTATAAAGTTTAATTTTTTTTTGATAATTAGGCATAACTTGTTTAATAAAATTAAGAGCATCATTATAAATATATTCACTATCTATTAAAACCTCGCCTATATCTTGTCTTAAATAATCACGCATTGCACGAATAATAACATTAGATTCTCTATATATTAAAAATGGAGCATATCTTTTATTTGCTTCTTCTGTAATTGCTTCCCAAATTTGAAGTAAATAATTTAAATCACATTGTAAATCTTTACTTGAACGGCCAATACCTGCTGTTCTAACTATTATTCCCATATTCTTAGGTATAAATAAATTATTTATAGCTTCTTTTAATTGAAACCTATCAGCCCCAGTAATACGTCTAGAAATACCTCCTGATCTAGGATTATTAGGCATTAATACTAAAAATCTACCTGCTAAACTAATATAAGTTGTTAAAGCAGCGCCTTTAGTACTACGTTCTTCTTTATCCACTTGCACTATTAGTTCTTGACCTTCTTTAAGTAAATCTCTAATATTAGAATTACAATCCTTTAATAAATATTCATTAGATATTTCTTTAATAGGTAAAAACCCATGTCTTTCTGCTCCAAAATCAACAAAAGCTGCTTCTAAGCTAGGTTCTATTCTAACAATTTTAGCACGATATATATTAGATTTTTTTTGTTCTTTAGCACAAAACTCAATATCTAAATCATATAATACTTGACCATCTACCAGTGCAACTCTTAATTCTTCTGGTTGGGTCGCATTAATAAGAATTCTTTTCATTTCTAAGTTTTCTTTTTATCCTATTTTTTGTTAATATGTTTTTATATAAATAATAAAATATATCAGTCAAGATAAATAATGAATAATTTAAAAAATTATAAAATAATAATTTCTAACCAATTTAATCAAAGATTAGATAATTATTTAATTAAAAGTTTAAAAGGTATACCTAACAATTTAATTTATCGTCTTATTAGAAAAGGAATTATAAAAATAAATAATCAAACAGTTAAAGCTAAAAATAAATTACAAATAGGTGATAAAATTAGCATTCCTATATTATATAAGAATATAGGAAAAAAACAAATAAATATAAATGAAACATTAAAAAACTTTTTAATTAATAAAATTCTTTATGAATCTAATGATTGGTTAATAATTAATAAACCTTCTGGTTTTGCTGTTCATGGTGGTAGTAATATTAATATTGGTTTAATTGAAGCTTTAAAATTAATTAGAAAAGATATTAATTTAATTGAATTAGTTCATCGTATTGATAAAAACACTTCAGGATGTTTATTAATAGCTAAATCTATAAAATTTTTACTTTATATTAATTCAGCTTTTAAAAAAAAATATATAGAAAAATGTTATTTAGCTTTAGTAGAAGGTAATTGGCCAATAAATTATACATATCTATATGCTCCAATTAATAAATATAAAATTAATATTAATGGAGAATATTATAATATAGTTAATAAATTAGGTAAACCATCCTATACTTTTTTTGAAATATGTAAAACTTTTACTGGATTTACATTAATAAAAGTTTTTCCTATGACAGGTAGAATGCATCAAATACGTGTTCATACTGCATATTTAGGTCATCCTTTATTAGGAGATGAAAAATATGGAAGTAAAGTGGGTAAAAAGTTTTCTTATATTTTAAAACTTAAAAGAATGTTTTTACATTCTTATTATATAAGATTTCCAGACTTTAAAAGTGGACAAATTATTCAAATTAAAACAAAAATTGATGAATCACTTAAATTAGTATTAACTAGAGCAAATCAATATATTAAGGAAATTAGAATGGCAGTTCAAAAAAATAAAAAAACTCGTTCTAAAAGAGGTATGCGTCGCTCACATAATGCATTATTATTACCTACTTTAAATAAAGACAAACTAACTGGTACTATACATCGTAGACATTATATATCATCAGATGGATATTATAGAGGTAAAAAAATATTTTAAATTTAGAAAAAAAAATTAAATCAATAGTATCAAAAAAATTAAATATTAATCCTAATATTATAAAAACAAATTCTTTGTTTATTGAAGAATTAGGTGCCGATTCACTTGATATAATAGAATTAATAATGACTTTAGAAGAAGAATTTAATATTGAAATAACTGATGAAACATCAAACAATATAAAAAATATTAACGATGTTATTAATTATATAAAAAATTATTATTAAATGAATAAAACAAAGGTATTGTTACCTTGGCATAAAAATAAATTAAAAAAATTTTTATTTTTAATAAAAAAAGAAATTATTCCACATGCATTATTATTAATAGGACAACCAGGTATTGGAAAAAATAAATTTGCTAAATTATTAATATCAATTATATTATGTTCTAACTTTAATAAAAAAGAAGATAAAATAAATAATTATAGTTGTGGAAGTTGTAATCAATGTTTAATGTGGATTAATGGATATCATCCTAATATTATTAATATAAGTAAATATTCTATTATAAATATTGATTCAATAAGAATTATCAATAAGTTTATTGAAACAACACCACAATATGATGGTTATCGTATTATTTTTATTAAAAATGCTTCTAATATGACAATAGAAGCTACTAATGCTTTATTAAAAAATATTGAAGAACCCGGTTCACTTGTTTTATTTATATTAACTTCTAATGTATTATTATTACCTACTATGAATAGTAGATGTTGTAAATTTGTTTTTAAACCTATATATAACAATTTCTTTTTATTTTGGGTAGCTTCACATATATATTATTCAGCAGAATCAAATTTATTTTTAAATATAACATGTAATAAACCTTTATTAGCTAATAATATAAATTATATAATAAACTTAAGACACATATTAAATATTATTTTTTATAATTTAATAAATGGGGCAGAACCTATTAAGGAAATAAAAAAAATTAAGATAAAAAATATTAATCTATTTTTGGATTTTGGTATAAGTTTTATTGAAGATATAATTAGATTATTATCTGGTATAAAAAATATAAAAAATTATGATATTATATCATTATATATAAATTTAATAAAAAAAAATATATTATTAAATAATTGCTTTAAATTATTATATATAACTTATAAAAAACGTAAAATATTTATTAATAATAAAAATATTAATAATAAATTATTATTAGAAACTTGGTTAATAAATTTTATAAGGAATATTTTTGAAGAAATTTAAATATTTTTATAATATATTTATATTACTATTTAGTATAATTACTATTAATACTTATGCTTCATCTTATTATGGATATAAACAAAATATTAAGTTTCCTCCTTTTACTACAATTGTACAAAATTCATCTTCATCAGTAGTAAATATTTCTACAATAAAAAACTCATTATATTCTATAGGTACAGGTTTTATTATTAGTAATGATGGATATATTTTAACAAATGCACATGTAGTAAATGATTCAGATCAAATTATTGTAAACTTCAAAAATCATACAGTTTATAATGCTAAATTAATAGGTATAGATACTAAAACTGATATTGCTTTAATTAAAATTAATGAACAAGATTTACCAGTAATTAATATAGGCAATTCTGACAATATACAAGTTGGAGAATGTGTTGCTGCTATTGGTTCTCCTTTTGGATTTGATCAATCTATTACTTCAGGTATAGTTAGTGCAATTAATCGAACTTTACCAAATGATATTTATGTCCCTTTTATACAAACAGATGTAGCTATAAATCCTGGGAATTCCGGTGGGCCTTTACTTAATATACAAGGTAAAGTTATTGGTATTAATTCACAAATAATTACACGTAGTGGCGGTTTTATGGGTTTATCTTTTTCTATACCTATAAATATTGCAATAAATATTGCAAATCAAATAAAAATTTATGGGAAAGTACATAGAGGTTATTATCATTTTCAATTAATGGACCAAGTTAATTTGTGAACTTCATAATTTAAAAAATAATTTATAGGAATTAATATGTTTTATAATTTTGATCATAGAAAATATTGTTATTTAGATATATTTCCTAAAATTAAAAAAAGAAATTGGATTAATAAAAAAATCAGTAAAGCCCCAATTTGGGTTAGTGAGGATTTAAGAGATGGTAATCAGTCTATAAGTGAACCAATGAATGTTGAACAAAAAAAAAACTTATGGACATTATTAATTAATATTGGAATAAAAGAAATTATGGTAGGATTTCCTTCTGCAAGTAAAGCTGATTTTGATTTTGTAAGATGGTTAATTAGAAATAAACAAATTCCTTCAGATGTTACTATTGCTGTGTTGGTACAGGCAAGAAAACATTTAATTCAACGTACTTTTGAGTCTCTTATTGGAATAAATAACGCTATAATACATTTTTATAATTCAACTTCTCCAATTCAAAGGGATCGTGTATTTAAAACAAATAAAGAAGGTATTATATCAATAGCAGCTAAAGGAGCAAATTATATTTTACAACAAACTAAAAAATATAATAAAGTATTTTGGATAATAGAATATACTCCAGAAAGTTTTTCTAATACGGAACTTGATTTTTCTTTAAATATTTGTGAATTAGTGCTGGATATTTTGAGTCCAAAAAATATATATAAAGTTATATTAAATTTACCTACGACTGTAGATGTAGCTAGCCCACATATTTATGCTGATCAAATTGAATATTTTTGTAATAATATAAGTAAAAGAGATAAAGTTATAATATCAGTTCATACTCATAATGATAGAGGATCAGCTGTTTCATCAGCTGAATTAGCTAGTTTAGCAGGAGCCAAACGTATAGAAGGTACATTATTAGGTAATGGTGAACGTACAGGAAATATGGATTTAATTACATTAGCTATGAATTTATATAGTCAAGGAATAGATCCTAAGATTGATTTATCTTGTCCAGAAGAACTAATAGATATAGTTACAGAATGTACTAAAATACCAATTCATCCACGTCATCCATGGATAGGAGAATTAGTATATACTGCTTTTTCTGGTAGTCATCAAGATGCTATACGTAAGTCATTAAAAAAACAAAAACCAAATGAAATATGGCAAGTAGCTTATTTACCTATAGATCCCAATGATATAGGACGTAATTATAAATATGTTATTAGACTTAATAGTCAATCAGGTAAAAGTGGGATGGCTTTTTTGCTTGAAAGAGATTATAAAATTAAATTCCCACGTTGGATGATGATTGCGTTAGCACAGTTAGTACAAAAAGAAAGTGATAAAAAAATGTTAGAATTATCTAGTTATGATATATATCATATATTAAAAAATAACTTTTTTTTAGAAAAACCATTTAATTTATTAACTTATATTTTTAATATAAATAAAAATATTTTCCAACTATATATTAATAATAAAATTTACTTGAATATATATTATTCCATAATAGATGGTATGAAGAAATTAATATTATTATTTATAAGTAATTGGAAAAATCATCAAATGAAATTAATAAATTATTATATACAAAAAATTAATAATTATTATATAGCGTTTATTAATATTAATATTAATGAAAAAAACTTAATTGGAATAGCTATAGATATAGAAAAATTTTCAGTTGTTTTAAAATCACTTTTATCAGCTATAAATAAATATATGCTATCGGGCTAATAACTTCTTAGCCCGTAGCCTGATTTAATTATTAAGGACTTTTATAGAAGCTGCTTGAAGGCCTTTTTTTCCTTGAGTTACTTCAAATGATACTTTTTGACCATCTTGAAGTGATTTAAAACCATCCGCTTGTATTTCAGAAAAATGAGCAAATAAATCTCCTCCACCATCATCCGGTGATATAAAACCATAGCCTTTAGTATCGTTAAACCATTTGACAGTACCAGTTGCCATTTATATTTCCTTACGTACCTAAAATATTAATTAAAGATATAGCTAAAGTTGCTAGTTAGCAGAATTAAATTCAGATATTGCAAACTAAAGCTGTTATTCTTATCAATTATAAGAATTATATTATATATTAGTCAATAGTATTAAAAGATAATTTGATAATGATGTTTATTATGTTATTTGTGATAAAATATATTTTTTTATTATAAATTAATAAGGTAAATATTTATGTCAGGTAATACCTTTGGTAAGTTATTTACAGTAACGACATTTGGTGAAAGTCATGGTGAAGCCTTAGGTGCTATTATAGATGGTTGTCCTCCAGGTATAGAAATAAGTGAATATGATATTCAAAAACATTTAAATATTAGAAAACCAGGTGGTTCTAAATATACTACTCAACGTCGTGAACCAGATAAAGTTAAAATATTATCAGGTGTTTTTAAAGGAATTACTACAGGTACACCAATTGGATTATTAATAGAAAATGTAGATCAACGTTCTAAAGATTATAATAAAATAAAAAACCAATTTCGTCCTTCTCATGCAGATTATACATATTATAAAAAATATGGTATTAGAGATTATAGAGGTGGTGGTAGATCTAGTGCTAGAGAAACAGTAATGCGTGTAGCAGCAGGTGCAATAGCAAAAAAATATCTTAGTAAATTTAATATTTTTATACGTGGTTATATGAGTCAAATAGGATCAATTAAATTACCTTTTGTTAGTTGGAATGTAGTATATAAGAATCCTTTTTTTTGTGCAGATCCAAATAAAATAACTTATTTAGAAAAATATATGCAAAAATTACAACGTGATAAAGATTCTATTGGAGCTAAAATTACAATAATTGCTGATGGAGTCCCAATAGGATTAGGTGAACCAGTTTTTGATAAATTAGATGCAGAATTAGCTCATGCTTTAATGAGTATTAATGCAGTTAAAGGTATAGAAATAGGTACAGGTTTTTTATCAGTAAATCAAAGAGGTAGTGAACATAGAGATGAAATAAAAAATAAAAAATTTATTTCTAATAATTCCGGAGGTATATTAGGAGGTATTTCTAATGGTCAATCAGTAATTATACATTTATGTCTAAAACCAACTTCTAGTATTACTATACCTGGTAATACTATTGATATTTATGGTAATTCAATTGAAGTAATAACTAAAGGACGGCATGATCCTTGTGTAGGTATTAGAGCTATACCTATTGCAGAAGCAATGGTAGCCTTAACTTTAATGGATCATTTATTAAGAAATCGTGCTCAAAATATTGATGTAAAAGTTAAAAATATAATAGGAGTAAACTAATGACAGGACAGACGCTTTATGATAAAATTTGGTCTTCTCATCTAATAAAATGTCGTGAAGATGGAACATCATTAATTTATATAGATCGTCATTTATTACATGAAGTAACATCACCTCAAGCTTTTGAAGGTTTACGTTTAAATAATAGAAAAATTTGGAGAGTAGATACAAATCTAGCTACTGTTGATCATAATGTACCAACGAAATTAGAAGAACGTATAAATGGTATTAAGGATTCACTTTCTCGTATTCAAGTGCAAAGGTTAAAAAACAATTGTAAAGAATTTGCAATAAAAAAAATTTTTAATATAAAAGATGTAAGACAAGGTATTGTACATGTTATAGGGCCGGAAAATGGTGCAACTTTACCTGGGATGACTGTTGTTTGTGGAGATTCTCATACTTCTACACATGGTGCTTTTTCTGCTTTATCTTATGGGATTGGTACTTCGGAAGTTGAACATGTATTAGCAACACAATGTTTATTACAACGTAAATTAAAAAATATGAAAATTTGTATTGATGGATATTTATCAGATAAAGTCACTGCTAAAGATTTAATCTTATCAATAATAAATATTATTGGTACCGATGGAGGTACAGGATATGCAATGGAATTTACAGGTAGTACTATTAAATCTTTATCTATGGAAGGTAGAATGACCATATGTAATATGGCGATTGAAGCAGGAGCAAAAGTGGGTTTAATTGCAGCAGATCAAACTACAATTAATTATCTTCATGGACGTACATTAGTACCTAATACATATTGGCAAGATGCAAAACAAAAATGGAAAAACTTATTTTCGGATTGTGATGCTATATTTGAGAAATCTATAAAAATATATGCAAAAAATATTGAACCTCAGGTAAGTTGGGGAACACAACCGGATATGGTTGTTGGCGTAAATGGCAAAATACCTAATCCTAAAAATTATAATAAACATGATCGTAATAATATAGAATTAGCTATAAAATATATGGGTTTAAAACCAGAACAAAAAATCTTAGATATTAAACTTGATCGTATTTTTATAGGATCATGTACTAATTCTCGTATTGAAGATTTACGTATTGCAGCTAAAATTATTAGAAATAAGCATATTGCTTCTAATATTAAGCAAGCGATAGTAGTACCAGGGTCTGGGTTAGTAAAACTTCAAGCTGAATTAGAAGGATTAGATGAAATATTTATTTCTGCTGGTTTTGAATGGCGAGAACCAGGTTGTTCAATGTGTTTAGCTATGAATTCGGATAAACTTGAATTCGGGGAAAGATGTGCATCTACTTCTAATAGAAATTTTGAAAGCCGTCAAGGATATGGTGGTAGAACTCATTTAGTAAGTCCCGCTATGGCTGCTGCTGCTGCTATAGCTGGACATTTTATTGATGTACGTTATATTTAGGAAACACATGGAAAAATTTATTAATCACAAAGGTTTAGTTGTACCTATTCATAGATCTAATATTGATACTGATTTAATTATTCCTAAACAATTTTTAAAATCAATTAATCGTAGTGGTTTTGGTTTTAATTTATTTGATGGATTACGTTATATTGATGAAGGTTATCCAGGAAAAAAAAACAGGTTAATAAATAAAGATTTTGTATTAAATAAATCTAGATATAAAGGAGCTAGTATATTATTAACACGTACTAATTTTGGATGTGGTAGTTCTAGAGAACATGCAGTTTGGGCTCTTAAAGAATATGGTTTTAAAGTAATTATAGCACAAAGTTTTGCAGAAATATTTTATAATAATGCTTTAAAAAATGGTATTCTTCTTATAACGTTAAAAAATTTTTTAATTGATGAATTTTTTTTATCTGTATACAACCAAAAAGGTTATATATTAGATATAAATTTGACAAAACAAATAATATATAAACATAGTGGAAAAAAAATTAATTTTTCAATAGATCCATTTAGTAAATATTGTTTAGAAAATGGTTTAGATGATATAGGTATTACTTTAAAAGAAATAAATACTATTAAAATTTTTGAAAATATTCATAAAAAAAATAATCCTTGGTTATAAATAAAAAGATAAATAAAAAGATAAATAAAAAGATAAACAAATATGAAAAATGAAATTTTAATATTACCTGGTGATGGTATTGGTCCTGAAGTAATAAATGAAGCAGTTAAAGTTATTAAAATATTACAAAAAAAGAAATTAATTACTTCAGTTATTCGTTATGCTAAAATTGGAGGTTATGCAATAGATAAATTAGGTTTACCACTTCCAAATGATACATTAAAAGCAGCAAAATCAGCTCGTGCAATTTTATTAGGTGCGGTAGGAGGTAAGAAGTGGGATAATATAAAAGACTTTAATAAACGTCCTGAATATGGATTATTAAAATTACGTAAATCATTAAATTTTTTTGCTAATTTAAGAAATACTAGTTTTTATCCACAACTTTTATCATCAAGCATTAAATCAGAAATATTATCAAATGTTAATATTATGATTGTAAGAGAATTAAGTCAGGGTCTTTATTTTGGTAAACCAAGAGGTATTTTATATAATTCATATGGTTTACGTTATGGATACAATACATCAAATTATGATGAAAAAGCAATACGTAGAATTGGTATAATAGCTTTTGAAATTGCTAAAACACGTAAAAAACAAATTTGCTCAGTAGATAAAGCTAACGTTATAGAAGTTTCAAGGTTATGGAGAGAAATCATTACTGATTTATCCAAGGAATATCAGGATGTAAAATTATCTCATATGTATATTGATAATGCAGCTATGCAACTTATATTATCACCAAAAACATTTGATGTTATTGTTACTGGAAATATGTTTGGAGATATACTATCTGATGAAGCTGCTAATTTAACAGGATCAATAGGTATGTTACCTTCAGCTTCTATAAATTCAATAGGACAAGGTTTATTTGAACCATGTCATGGTAGTGCTCCAGATATTGCTAATAAAGGAATTGCTAATCCGATTGCTACAATTTTATCTGTTTCAATGATGTTACATTATTCTTTACAAAAACCTTTATTATCTAAATATTTAAATATAGCTATAAATAATGTTTTAAATAAAGGTATTCGTACAGCAGATATAAATTATACTGGTAAAAATTTCGTATCTACAAAAATAATGGGTGATGTAATAATTGAAGAATTTGAAAAATTAATTTAATTAAAATATAAACCAAATAATTAGGAAAATTAATTTATGCTTAAAATGGGTTTCGTTGGTTGGAGAGGTATGGTTGGTTCAGTTTTAATACAACGTATGATTGAAGAAAATGATTTTAATTATATTGAACCTATTTTTTTTTCTACTACTCAATTTGGTAAGAATTGTCCTATTATTGATACAAAGATACAAAATGCTTATGATATAAATAAACTAAAAAACTTAAATGTAATTATTACTTGCCAAGGAGGAGCTTATACAGATAGGGTTTATAAGAGTTTACGTAATTCGGGTTGGAACGGTTATTGGATTGATTCATCAAGCAAACTTAGAATGGATAGTAATTCAATTATTGTATTAGATCCTATAAATATTAATGTTATTGAACAAAGTTTATATTTAGGTATAAAAAATTTTATTGGAGGTAATTGTACAGTAAGTTTAATGTTGTTAAGTTTAGGTGGTTTATTTAAAAATAATCTTATAGAATGGATTACTTCTATGACATATCAAGCAGCATCTGGAGCAGGATCTAAGCATATGATTGAGTTAGTAAATCAAATGCGTATACTTGGTAATATAGTTAATAAAAATAACCATGCAAAATCAATTTTAGAAATTGATTCTAAACTTACTAAGTATATGGGTAAACTACCTATAGAAAACTTTGGTGCTCCTATAGCAGGTAGTTTAATTCCTTGGATAGATAAAAAGATGGATAATGGACAAACTAAAGAAGAATGGAAAGGAAATGTTGAAACTAATAAAATTTTAGGTTTTTCTCCTAATACTATTAAAATAGATGGTATATGTGTAAGAATAGGTGCTATGCGTTGTCATTCTCAAGCATTTATTATTAAGTTGAAAAAAGATATTCCTATAAATGATATAGAATCAATAATTAAAGAGCAAAATCCATGGGTTAAAGTTATAAAAAATGATAGTAATTCTAGTTTAAAAAAATTAACACCAGCAGCAGTATCTGGTACTATGAATATACCAATAGGTAGATTACGTAAATTATCTATAGGAACAAAATATATAACTGCATTTACAGTTGGAGATCAATTATTATGGGGTGCTGCAGAACCTATTAGAAGAATGCTAAAAATACTAGTTATGTCAATGTCATAATTATGAAGGTTTTTTATAAATTAAATGAAAATTATTTTATTTATGGACGTATAGCTTTAGGTATTGAATATATTGGTAGTGAATATTTTGGTTGGCAAAGGCTTAAACAATATAATACTATACAACAAACTATAGAAGAAGCTTTAAAGATATTTACAGGACACTCAATTACTTTAAAAGCTAGTTCTCGTACAGATTCTGGTGTACATGCAACACGTCAAATAGCACAGTTTGATTCATATATTTGTCGTAGTCAAAAATCATGGGTAATGGGTATTAACTCTAATTTACCTAGTGATATTAGAATTCGTTGGGCCGTTAAAGTATCAGAGAAGTTTAACTCTCGTAAAGCAATTGCTAGAAGATATAGATATTTAATCTATAATAATTTTATACCATCAGCTTTAATACGGAATACTATGAGTTGGCATACAACACCTCTAAATATAAATTATATGCATATTGCTGCTCAAAGTTTAGTCGGCAAACATGATTTTACATCTTATCGTTCTTCAAGTTGTCAATCTATAAATACAATTAAAATTTTACATTTTATTGAAGTACGTAGATATGGTCCAATATTAATAATTGATATACAAGCCACTTCATTTTTACATAATATGGTTAGAAATATTGTTGGAGTTTTATTAGAGATTGGTGATGGTCGTCGTTCAGTAAATTGGTGCAAAGAAATTTTATTAAAAAAAAATCGCAAAGAAGCAGGAATAACAGCTAAAGCACAAGGATTATATTTGGTTGATGTTATATTTAATAAAGAATTCCAAAATCAATTACCTATTGAACATATTGGGCCACCTCATTTATTTTATATATAACTGGAGTATATTTTAAATGAAAACCAAAAGAGTAAGAGTAAAATATTGTGGAATTACTAATAAATCAGATCTAAAAGATGCTGTAATTTATGGAGTTGATGCACTAGGTTTTATACTTTGGCCTGGTAGTAAACGTTCTATTGATCTTCATCGTTTAATTCTTTTATCTAATAAAGTTCCTGTTTTTGTTTCTCGTGTTGGTATTTTTTTTAATCAAAGTTATGATTTTATATCTTGTTGTACTCCTTATTTAGATATTTTACAATTTCATGGTAATGAAAATTCTAAGTTTTGTAATTTATTTAATAAACCCTGGATAAAAGCATTACGTATGTATAAGAATATTGATATACTGATGGAATCAGAAATTTATAGGAAAGCATCAGGTTTACTTTTAGATACTTATTGTACAGGTATACCAGGAGGTACAGGAAAAAGTTTTGATTGGTATAAAATTAAACCCAATATTAACAATAATATAATTTTAGCAGGTGGATTAAATCATTTTAATGTAAATAAAGCTATTAAAATAGTTTCCCCTTTTGGTGTAGATGTTGCTAAAGGTATTGAATTATCCGAAGGTATAAAAGATACTTATAAAATGCATGCTTTTGCTATAGCTGTTAATAAAGCACATAATATATAATATTTTAGGAAAGTTTATTAAAAATAATAGGATATATACAAAAATGGGTTTATTATCTGGATGCAATGGTTTACTATTAGGTGGAGCTTTAATTGTAGTAATAGGAGCGCAAAATGCATTTGTTTTAAATCAAGGATTACGTGGTAATTATCCATGGATGGTAGCATTAATATGTGCAATGTGTGATGTAATATTAACTTCAACAGGGGTTGCAGGACTTTCAGTATTCATACAAAAACATAAAGATTTTATTATTATAGCACGTTGGATAGGTATATTATTTTTAATATTACAATCTATAAAAGCTTTTATACGTATGCGTGAATCAGAACAATTACAAGTTAGTAAATATTGTTATCAAGGAAGATTAAGTATTCTTTTAAGCACTCTTGCTGTTACATTACTTAATCCACATGTTTATTTTGATACATTATTAATGTTAGGTACTATTGGTGCTTCTCAGACTTATCCATGGATGTTTGTATTAGGAGCTGGATTAGCTTCTTTTTTCTGGTTTTTTAGTTTAATATTTATAGCTAGAAGATTGAAAATCTTACTATCATCTTCTAATGTATGGAGATTAATAGATTTTATTACTGGAATAATTTTGTTAATTGTAGCTTGGCAATTAATAATACCTTATTAAATTATAAATATGTTAGATCTTAAATTAATTTGTAATAATTTTAATAATGTTGTAAAAAGATTATCAACCCGTGGTTTTGAATTAGATATTAAAAAATTTAAAATTTTGCTAGAATTAAGCAATAAACTTAAAAATAAGACTGAAAAATTACAAAATAAACGTAATATTATATCTAAAACTATAGGTCATATAAAAAAAACAGGTGCAAATATAAAACATCTCATTTTAGAAGTTAATAAACTAAATAATAAACTTCATAAAAATCTTTTACGTTTAGAAGCAACCAAAAATAAATTTTTTAATATTTTATTTAAAATACCAAATTTACCACATAATAGTGTACCAATAAAAAAAAATATAGAAATAATACGTTGGGGAATTCCTAAGTTTTTTAATTTTTCAATACGTGATCATATTAAAATAGGATTACTAAATGATGATCTTGATTTGGAATTAGCAACTAAAATAACTGGATCTAGATTTACTGTCATACGTGGTAAATTAGCTAAATTACATCGCGCTTTAATACAATTTATGTTAGATAAGCAAGTTAATGATCATGGTTATGAAGAAATGTATGTACCATATATAATAAATAGAAATTCTTTAGTAGGTACAGGTCAATTACCTCAATTTTATAAAAATATTTTTTCAATTGAAGGAGAAACTGAATATTTTCTTATTCCTACAGCTGAAGTTCCTTTAGTTAATAGTGTAAGTGGTAAAATATTAAATATAAATGATTTACCAATTAAATTAACAGCACATTCTCCTTGTTTTAGAAATGAACCAGTATCTTATGGAAGTGATTCTCGTGGGATGATGAGACAACATCAATTTGATAAAATTGAATTAGTACAAATAGTACATCCTGATACATCGTATGTTGTATTAGAAGATATGACTAAACATGCTGAAGAAATTTTAAAAGCATTAAAATTACCTTATAGAGTTATAATTTTATGTACTGAAGATATAAGTTTTTGTGCATCTAAAACTTATGATATAGAAGTATGGATACCTAGTCTAAATAGCTATAGAGAAATTTCCTCTATATCTAATTGTGAAGATTTTCAAGCAAGAAGAATAAAAACTAGAGTTCGTAAAAATAAAGAAAAACATACTTTTGTACATACACTTAATGGGTCTGGAATAGCTGTAGGTCGTTGTTTGTTAGCTATAATGGAAAATTATCAAAACGAAGATGGATCTATTACAGTACCTGAAATTTTACGTTCTTATATGTGCGGAATTAAACGTATTTAGTGCCGAGCTGGTGAAATTGGTATACACGCAGGTTTTAGGTACCTGTGTCATAATGAATGACTTGGGGGTTCAAATCCCCCGCTCGGTAAAAATATATGGAAAATAAAAGAATTTTAATAAACAAAAAATATATTGAATTGGATTCCGAAGGATATTTAAAATGTATTAATGATTGGAATCCTTATGTAGGACATGAATTAGCTTATAAAGAAGGTCGTAAACTTCTTTATGAACATTGGGAAATAATATTATTATTACGTAAATTTTACTATAAATATAAAATCTCACCTACTATGGTTCCTTTAATTAATGAAATTAAACATTTAAATTATAAAAAAGGAAATTCTATATATTTACTTAAATTATTTACTTCTAAAACTTTAGAAAGTCCTGCACGTATTGCAGCTAGAATAGCAGGATTGCCTAAACCAAAAACTTGTATATAATTAAAGATAATATGAATAAATCAATTAAAGATATTATTATTACTAAAAGCGCACAAAAGTATTTAGCTAATCTTTTATATAATCATAATATAGCTACTGGCGTTAGAATTTTTATAAATAAAAAATACGCAGAACCTAGTATAGAGTTTTGTTATAAATTATCAGATAACGATATAAAAATCAAATTATCAAATTTAAATGTATACTTAGATAAAGAAAGTTTGCCTTTTATAAAAAATGCTGTAGTAGATTTTACTATGGATAGATTAGGTGGTAAATTAACAATTAAAATTCATAAAACTGAAAACTATGAATTGGAAAATAAAGTTAATTTTATCATTGATAATGAAATTAATCCTAGTTTAGCTTCTCATGGTGGCTTTATTAGATTAATAAAAATTACTAATGAAAAAATTGCTATATTGCAATTTGATGGGGGATGTAAAGGATGTGTATCAGTAAATTTAACTTTAAAAAAGCATGTTAAAAGAATTTTGTTAGAACGTATACCCGACTTAACAGAAATTATTGATTTAACTGATCATACTGATAATAATAAAGCTTATTACAAATGAATCATATTGAATATATTCAAAAAAAAATTATAAATGAATTAAAGTTTTTTGATAACTGGATAGACCGTTATAAATATATACTTGATTTAGGTAAAAAGTTACCTGAAATGCCTGCTAAATGGAAAAAACCTAAATATCTTATTTCTGGATGTCAATCTAATGTATGGATTTATCATAAATTTATTGATAATAAAATTCATTTTATTGCTACTTCTGATGCATCAATAGTTTTAGGATTAATTGCTATTATATTAAGAATTTATAATTATAGAAATCCAAGAGAAATTTTATCTACACCATTAGATATAACCAAATTTGTAGATTTCGAACAACATTTATCAATAACAAGACACAATGGATTAAATGCTATGTTAGCACATATATATTATATAGCATCTATCTATATAATAAATTAGGTGATATTATTGAAGTTTTTACTATTTTAGCATTCTTAGTTAAGAATGTTGTATAAAAACAACTTATACGCCCAGAATGGCAAGAAGGGCCATATTGATCTACTTTAAATAAAAGAGTGTCTCCATCGCAATCTAAATAGACTTCTTTTAATAACTGTATTTTTCCTGATTTTTCTCCTTTTTGCCATTTTTTACATCTAGTTCGAGACCAATAAGAAACATAATCTCCAATTTTTGTATCTACTAAAATAGTTTGATTTATCCAAGCTAACATTAATACTTCACCACTATCATATTGTTGAGTAATTACAGGTATTAAACCTTCTTTATTCCAATTTATAGATTCAATAAGAAGCTTATTAGAATATTCATCACCAATCTTAGACAATTCTATTGATTTAAAAAAACTTTTTTTTATCATATATCACCAATCTTAGACAATTTTAAAAATCTAGCTATAGTTTTTTTTATTTTTTTACTAATTATATCAGATAATTTTTTTTTTAATACTAATTTAAATATTTTTGCTTTTTTAGAACGTAATTCTAAATATTCTTCGCTTGTAATAACTTTATCTATTAATCCTTCTTTAATAGCTTTAATACCATACCAAATATCTCCTTTTGATACTTTATTTATATTAATTTTAGGACGTCTATTAAAAACATAATATTTAAATAAATCATGAGTTTCTTTTAGTTCTTTTATAAATTTAACCTTATCTTCATTAGTATTTTCACCTAATATAGTTAATGTACGTTTATTTTTTCCTGATGTTAAAATTTCTACATCTACATCATGTTTTTTTAAAAACCTATTAATATTAGGTACTTGTGCCACAACACCTATTGAACCTATTATAGAAAAGGGTGCTGCAAACAATTTATCTGCACAACAAGCCATCATATAACCTCCACTTGCTGCAACTTTATCAACACATATAGTTAATTTTATACTAGCTTTACGTAATCGATCTACTTGAGCTGCAGCTAACCCGTAAGAATGTATAATCCCACCACAAGATTCTAATCTTAATACTACCTCATCATTATTTTTTGCTCCACTTAAAATACTAGTTATTAATTCAGTTAATATTGGAGTATAACTAGCATTTATATCACCATAAAAATCTATTAACCATACTACAGGTATATCTTCATAATAATTTTTATTATTTCTATTGTTTATAAATTGATTAATCTTTTTAAGATTATATCTTGAATTAACTAATGTAATACTATAATTTTTAAAATCTTCTCCCCAATCTATTATTTTAAGTTTATTTTGTTTTAAACTAACCTTTTTAGTTTTTAAAAATAATAAACTAATAGCTATTAAAATAGTAAATACTTTAGAAAAAAATAATACATAATCATAAAACCAATTAATCATATTAAATTCCAAGTCAATTAATACGATCCCATAAACAAAAACCTATATTATTTCTAAGTTCCTTTATATTTTCTCTATGTTCTAATAATTCTTTAGTAACTGGATATATAATTTTTAACTTACTTTTTTTTAAACTTTTTAATTTTTTTTTCGTTTCAATATTTTTTAAATTTAATATAACTTGACCTCCTGTCATAGCTAAATAAATTTCTGATAAGATTTCAGCATCTAATAAAGCACCATGTACATGACGATGTCTATTATCTATATTATAACGTTTACATAATTTATCTATACTATTTCTTTGTCCAGGATGAATTTTTCTTGCTAATTTTAAAGTATCAATAATCTTGCAATTACTTTTAACTGGTCCTATATGATTTTTTATATTACAAATTGAAAATTCATAATCAATAAATCCAATATCAAATTCAGCATTATGCATTATAAGTTCAGATCCTTTAATAAACTTCCAAAACGAATCAGCTATTTTAGAAAATACTGGTTTATCAATTAAAAAATCATTAGTAATACCATGTATTGCAATAGCATTATGATCAATAATCCTTTCAGGATTAATATATTTATGAAATATTTTGCCTGTGAATTTACGATTTATCATTTCTATACAACCAAGTTCAATTAATCTATGTCCATAAGTATAATTAATACCAGTAGTTTCTGTATCTAATATTACTTGTCGCATCATCTAGAAACAATACCATAACGTTCTTTTAAATAAATTAATATATTATTTAATAATTCTTCTATTTCTTTATCAAAAAGAGTTCTTGAAGGATGTTGCCAAGTTAATCTTAATGCAATACTATTATATCCTTTATAAAAATCAGCATATACATCAAATAATATTAGTTCTATTAAATATTTTCCAGCTTTAATACGAATTTTCTCTATTACTTTAGATACAGATAAATCTTTTTTTATTAATAATGCTAAATCACGATGAATTTCAGGAAAACGTGATACATTATTAAATTTAGGTATTTTACCTTTAAGTAAGTAGGCTAAATCTAATTCAAAAATAAAAATTTCAAATGGTAATCCAAAATAATAAGAAATAGTAGGATTTAGTGCTCCAATCCATCCTACCTTTTTATTGTTACGTAATATTTTTGCACTTTTACCAGAGTGTAATGCCGGATGTATAGCAGCTTTAAATTTCCAACTATTAAAATCACCACCTAATCTTATTAAAACTTCTATATCTCCTTTTATATCAAAAAATTCGGTTTTATAATTATTTAAATTCCACCCCCCTATATAACGATTGCCAGTAAATATACCTCCTAATTTTTCTACTTGTTTTACATTTTCTACCTTTTTACCAATAAATACTAATCCCATTTCAAATAAAGCTATTCGTGTTTTTTGTCTATTTAAATTATAAATAAGTGCTTTAATTAAACCTGGCCACAAACTAGATCTCATTACAGATAATTCTTTTGAAATAGGGTTATTTATTATAGGTGTGTATATATTAGGTTGTAAATATTTATGTAATTTAGGTGATATAAAGCTATAAGTAATTACTTCTTGATAACCACGAGAAATTAATTGTGAATATATTTGATCTTTAGTAATAATTGATTCACTATTAAAATATGGTGTTAATTGTATTTTTGGGTTAGAAGTAGGTAAATTAGTATATCCATAAATACGTGCTAATTCCTCAATTATATCTTCTGGAATAGATATATCAAAACGCCAACTAGGTATTTGAATATTCCAAAATTTAATATTTTTTTTTATTATTTTAAATCCTAACCTATTTAAAATATCCTCTATTTCCTTGTTTTGTATATAGTAACCAAGTAAATTTTTTATATGTAAAAATTTTAAATTAATTATACGTTTATTTGGTAAATATGATTGAAATTCTATATTAATTATATTACCAGCACTACCCCCAGAAATACCAATTAACAAGTTAGTAATACGTTCTAAAGCAATATTTTGCATTTCACTATCTACACCACGTTCATAACGATATGCAAAATCTGTATATAATCCATAATAACTTGCTTTACCTGCTATAATTGATGGAGTAAAAAAAGCAGATAATAATAATATATTTCTAGTATTATTATTAATCATAGTACGATTACTACCTATTATTCCTGCAATATTTAAAGGACCTATTTCATCTGCAATTATTAATGTATCTTCTTTAAGTTTAATATTTTGACCGTTTAATAATTTTATATTTTCGTATTGTTTTGCCATACGAACTGTTAAATTACCTTTAATATTATTTAAATCATAACAATTAATAGGTTGTCCAAGCTCTAACATAACAAAATTAATAATATCAACAATAATGTCTACAGAAGCTATACCGCTAATCTGAAGCCTTGAATATATCCACCAGGGTGTTTGTGTATTAACATTAATCGATTCAATAACTCTACTAGAGAGTTTTGGACAATATTTTGGTACTTTAACCTTAAGTGAATATTCCAAATTACTTGTATTTTTTACTGTATTTATAATATGATTCTCATTTAAATTATTAATACGATTAATTGCACATAATTCTCTTGCTATACCTCTTATACTTAAACAATCACTACGATTAGGTAAACCTTCTATATCAATTACATTTTTTAACTTCCCTATATCAAATCCTATTGGAGCATCTTTTGGAAACAATATAATATCGTTAGATTTTACACCTATCAAATTGATTTCTGAATATTTACAAACTATTCCCCAAGATTCTATACCATAAAAACCTTTATTTATAATTTTTAAATTTTTAGGTAATAATGTACCTATTTTAGCGAAAGCTATTTTTTGACCAATTTGACCAACAGTACATATTACTTGCCAAAATTGTTTACCATCATTTATAATACATAATTTCAACTTATCTGTATAATTAATAATTTTTTTAATACAAGATATAAATACCCCAGTAAATGAGTTATTAATTATATATGATGATTTCAATCCAATCATAGTTATTTGTTCTGCAATAATATTAGAATTATATTCTAATGAAACCCATTCACGTATCCAATGTTCTGAAACTTTCATATATTAATTAAAATTGACGCCAAATCCGTATATCATTATTAAATAATGTACGTAAATCTTTAATACCATAACGAAGCATAGTTAATCTTTCAGCTCCCATTCCAAAAGCAAAACCATAATATTTAGGATTAATTTTTAACCGTTTTAATATATTAGGATGAATCATACCACAACCTATAACTTCCAACCAATCGGAATAATGTTTTATACGAATATCTACTTCTGCAGAAGGTTCTGTAAAAGGAAAATATGAAGGTCTAAATCTTACTTCTATTTTTTGTCCTTCAAAAAAACCTTTTATAAACATATCAATAGTACCTTTAAGATCAGAAAAACTAACAAATTCGTCAACCAATAATCCTTCAACTTGATGAAACATAGGACTATGATTTAAATCCGAATCACAACGATAAACTTTTCCTGCACCAATTACTCTAAACGGAGGATTTTGTTTTTCCATTGTTCTTATTAATATAGAAGATGTATGACTACGTAACATATAATTTGAGTTAAAATAAAAAGTATCATGCATGGCTCTAGCAGGGTGATTTCTAGGCATATTTAAGGCTTCAAAGTTATGGAATTCATCTTCTATTTCTGGTCCATCAACTAATTTATAACCAATAGTAATAAATATTTTTTTTATTCTATATAAAGTACGGGTAATAGGATGTAAGTTTCCTATATTTGAACCACCTCTACCTGGTAATGTAACATCAATTTTTTCTTTTGCTATTTTATTTTTTATTGTTTCTTTTTCTAATAAATTATTATGATATTTAAACTTTTTATATAAATTTTTTTTAGTTTTATTAATTGCTTCTCCAATAATTGGTTTATCATATGATTTTAAATTACTAATATGTTTTAATTGTAATGTTAATTTACCTTTCTTACCAAAATATTGTATACGAATTTCATTCAGCTTATTAATATTATTAGCTGCATTAATTTTAATATTTGCTTCTTCTACTAATTTAATTAGATTATAAAACATTTTTTATTCCATATTATTTTTAATTATATTATAAAAATAATTGGTTTTTCTTATAGCCAAATCAGAAAGGATTTTTCGATCAATATTAATATTATATTTTTTTATTAAATAAATTAATTTACTATAATTAATACCATAACTTCTGGCTGCAGCATTAATACGCATAATCCATAAACTTCTTAATTGACGTTTACGTTGACGCCTATCTCTATAAGCATATTGTTTTGCTTTTATTACAGCTTGTTTAGCAACACGGTATACTCTAGACCTAGCTCCATAATAACCTTTAGCCTGTTTAATAATTGTTTTATGACGTTTATGGGCCACAACACCACGTTTAACACGGGACATTATTTAATTATTCTCCAACTTTTTGTTACACTGGTAACATGTTTTTTATTTTTTTAATATTATAAGTATTAACTATACTTAGTTTACGAAGTTTACGTTTACGTTTTGATGATTTTTTTGTTAATATATGATTTCGAAAAGAATGACGATATTTAAAATTTTTAGAAGTTTTACGGAAACGTTTAGAAGCTCCACTATTATTTTTTATTTTATACATAATAAAACCTACTTAGTTTTTTTTGGTGTAAGCATCATTATCATTTGTTTACCTTCCAGTTTAGGTTTAGATTCTACTATGATTAAATCTTTTAAATCTATTAAAATACGTTCCATTAATTTTCTTCCTAATTCTTTATGAGCTATTTCTCGTCCTCTAAAACGTAATGTAACTTTACTACGATCTCCATCTTCTATAAAACGTATTAAACTTTTAAGTTTTACTTGATAATCACTTTCATCAGTAACAGGTCTAAATTTTACTTCTTTAACCTGAATTTGTTTTTGTTTTTTCTTTTGTGCAGATCTTTGTTTTTTTTGTTCAAATATAAATTTTCCATAATCCATAATTTTACATACTATTGATTCCGAATTATTATAAATTTGTACTAAATCTAAACCATATTCTTCAGCTTTATTTATAGCTTCATTAATAGATACTATACCTAATTGTTCACCTTCTTTACCAATTAAACGGACTTTATTAGCACGTATATTTCTATTTATAGGGGCTATTTTTTCTTTTAATCGCCCGCGTTGATTATTTTTATTTATTTTTACTTCTCCGTATATTTTCTTTATACTGTTTATAAATTATTGCTTTTTCCTTTTGCATTAGTTTAATAATTATAACAAATTTTGTTATAAAAGATATCATTAAATTCTTATGGTATATTTGGTAATAAAAAAACTAAGGATAGATTAACTGGATCCAAAAACAATACCTAAAGGATATTTAAAAATTTTTTATATACATTAGGAAAAAAAGTATTTTATTTAATTAAAATTATGTAAAATGGATACATTAATGAACTTGATTGTGTATGTAATTGGGCAAAAAGATTCTTCTGGAGGCGAACAACAAATAAGAGCTTGAATTAGTAATTTATTGATGAAGCAAGTTTACTATTTACCTAATACTACTTTGGTTACATAAAAGTAGTGTTAATAACTTTCATGTAAGGATTGTAGATTTAAGAACTTAAAATAATTATGCGTGCTAGTAAATTATTGATTTTAACATTAAAAGAAATCCCATCAAAATCTGACATTATTAGTCATAAATTAATGTTACGTTCAGGTATGATTAGAAGTTTAGCTTCTGGAATTTATACTTGGTTACCTATTGGTATTAGAGTTTTAAAAAAATTTAAAAATCTAATACGCCATGAAATGGAATTAATTGGTGCTAATGAAGTACTTATGTCATCAATACAACCTATAGAATTATGGAAAGAATCTAAACGTTATGAACAATATGGTCCAGAATTATTAAGATTTAAAGATCGTAATAAAAGAGAATTATGTTTTGGTCCCACTAATGAAGAAGTTATTACTGATTTAATACGTCGTGAAATTCATTCTTATAAGCAATTACCATTAATATTATATCAAATTCAAACTAAGTTTCGTGATGAAATTAGGCCTAGGTTTGGTTTAATTAGGGCACGTGAATTCATTATGAAAGATGCTTATTCATTTCATATTAATAATAAGTGTTTAGATAATACATATAAAAATATGTATAATGCTTATAATCGGATTTTACAACGTTGTAATGTTGATTTTCGTTCAGTAATTGCAGAAAATGGTCCAATTGGTGGTATTGGTTCTCATGAATTTCATATTTTAGCTAATTCCGGAGAAGATAAGTTAGTTTTATCTAATAAATCTAATTATGCTGCAAATATTGAAATAGCTGAAGCTTTATCAAAAAATAATAAAAATTATATTAAAAAATCATCATTACAAATAATTGATATAAAAAAACATAAAAATTTTTATATAAAAAAAAATATTAAAATATTAATTGTCAATGGTAAAAACAATAATTTAATAGCTTTAATATTACGTAACGATCATGAAATAAATAAAATAAAAGTTGAGAAACAATTAGAAGTTGCTAAACCTTTAAAGATATTAAATAATGAAGAAATATTAATAAAAATAGGAGTAAACATAGGACCTATTGGTTTAAATATACCTATTCTAGTTGATAAAAGTGTATCTTTAATGAGTGATTTTAGTGCAGGTGCTAATCAAAATAATAAATTCTATGTTGGTATTAATTGGAATCGTGATTTACCTTTACCAAAAATTGTTGATATTAGAAATGTTGTATCTGGAGATTCATCACCTGATGGAGTTGGACAATTAATAATAAAACGTAGTATTGAAGTTGGACATATTTTTAAATTAGGTACCAAATATTCTAATTTAATGAATGCCAAATTTATGAATTCAATAGGTAAACAAAAACCATTAATAATGGGATGTTATGGTATTGGCTTAACAAGAATCATCGCGGCCACAATTGAACATAATCATGATTCATATGGTATTAGTTGGCCAGACAAATTAGCACCTTTTGAAGTTGTATTAATACCAATTAATTCACATAAATCTAAAGAAGTAATTGAATTATCAGAAAAACTTTATAAAAGTTTTATTAAAGCTAATATTGATGTATTATTAGATGATCGAGAAATTAGATTAGGACATAAACTTACAGAATGGGAACTTATTGGAATTCATCATCGTATTTTTATAAGTGATCGTAATAAAAAAAAACTAGAATATAATAATCGTAAAAATAAAACATCTATTTTTATGAATCCCGATGATATAATAAAATATTTTACTTCAAATATATAGTTTTTCATTTAACCCAAATTTTTAACATAATTTTTTTATTAAAAATATTTTCTATTGCAATTCGTGCTTCAATACAAATTTTTTTAATTATTCCTAATATAATATGTTTTTGACTATTACGTTTAACAATTATTAATGCATAAATATGAATAATTTTAAATGTATTAATTATTTTTTCTAATTTAACATTTATAAAATAAGGAATTTCAGAATGTAATTTCTTTATTATTTTTTCTCTAATTAATTCAGCTATTAAAAAACTTTTATTTTGATCCGTTTTCTTATATGCAGGAAAACAATGACTGTTCTTAGGTAAATGAGATATTATTATAGATTCAAGTTCTTTAATACCTATACCTAATTTTGCTGAAATAGGTATTATTTCAGAACATTTAATTTTTTTATATATTTTTTTTAACCATGGTAATAAAATTTGTTTATTTTTTATCCAATCAATTTTATTAATTACAATTATTATTGATATATTAATTTTTTTAAGATGTTTAAATAATATGTGTTCTTCAATATTCCAATACATACGATCTATAACAACTATTACGCAATCGGCAATATTAATAGCATTTATCCATATTTGATTATATTGTTTATAATCTTTTTTTAATACACCTGGAGTATCTAAATAAATCATTTGAATATTACCTGTTGTTTTAATACCTATTATTTGTTTACGAGTAGTTAATCTATGACGTGAAGTAATAGAAATTTTATGGCCTAAAATTCTATTAATCAAAGTAGATTTACCTACATTAGAACTTCCTACTATAGTTACTAAACCACAAATCTTATTCATTTATCCTTCTCTTTTTATTTAATCATTCTTATAGAATAAAAATTAGGTAAAATTTGATTGTTACCCCAATGCATCCAAACAGCAATAGCACGTCCTACAATATTTGGTTCTGGTATAAATCCCCAATAACGATCACTATTATCCCCCATAACCAAATAATAAGTTTCTGGTACAAATATTTTTTTATATGATACACAGTTAGGATAATATAATTGATGTTTATTGCTATCTATATTTTTTATAAAACTTTCAGGTATTTCATGTCCATTAATTAAAATACGTTTATTAGTATAAGTAATAAAATCTCCAGGTATTCCTACCACACGTTTAATAAAATCTAATTTTGTATCAAGTGGATATTTAAATACAATTACATCACCTCTTGTAGGTTTTCCAATATTTAAAATTTTTATATTTACTATTGGTAAACGTAAACCATAATTAAATTTATTTACTATAACAAAATCACATGAATGAAGAGTTGGTAACATTGAACCTGAAGCAATTTGAAATGGTTCAAAAATAAATGAACGAACTAATAAAACTAATAAAAAAACAGGAAATAAAGATCTAATATATTCTATATACCAATGTTTATTTTTTTGTTCATAGATTTTTTTAAATCTAATTAATGATATTAAGCCTGTTATTATTACAGCAAAAACTAACAATATGGAAAAATCCATTATTTACCTTTTTCAAATATATTTTGGTTTAATAAAGAAAATAATATATTTTTATTAATTTCTATAATTCCAGTTTTTTTCATACGTTTTTTACCTTCTTTTTGTTTTTCAATTAATTTTTTTTTACGAGTAATGTCACCTCCATAACATTTTGCAGTAACATTCTTTCTTAGTGCTTTAATTGTTGATTTGGCTATTATTTTATTACCAATAACTGCATTAATTTTTATATCAAATAATTGTTTAGATAATAATATTTTTATTTTTTCTAAAAAACTTTTACCTTGTTTATATGCTTTATCAAAAGGAACAATCCTAGTAAAAGCTTCAATACGATTGTTATTTATTAATATATCTAAACGAACTAGTTTAGATTTTTTAAAACGATAAAATTCATAATCTAATGATGCATAACCTTTAGAAACTGATTTAAGCCTATTAAAAAAATTGGTTATTACTTCAGCCATGGGTAATTCGTAAATTAATTTCATATAATTTTTAATTAAAACCATATCAATTTGTTTTACCCTATATTTCATACATTCTTTAATAACTTTACCTACATATTCTTTAGGTACTATAATTATAGCAAGTACTATAGGTTCATATATTTTAAACAATTTAGAATTTTCTGGAATTTTAGATGGATCATAAATATATTCTATTTTACCAGTTTTGAATTTAATCTTATATTCTACTGTTGGTAAAGTTATTATTAAATTTATACCATATTCACGTTCTATACGTTCTTTAACTATTTCTAAATGCAAATGACCAAGAAACCCAATACGAAATCCACAACCATAAATATTAGAATTTTCTGGTATATAATTTAAAGAAGCATCATTTAATGCTAATTTTTCTATAGCGTTACTAAAATGTTTATAATCTTTTATATTTACTGGATATAGCCCAGCAAAAAGTTTTGACTTAATTTTTTTAAAACCTGATATAAATGGAACATTATTAGTATTTGCATGTGTAATTGTATCTCCTACTGGTGCTCCATGAATATCTTTTATACCAGCAACTATGAACCCAACTTCTCCTGCACTTAATTTACAAGTTAAATAACGCTTAGGTGTAAAAAAACCTAATGTATTAATATACCAACTACGTCCTGTAGATTTAATAATAATTTTATCACCTTTTTTTATAGTACCATCAAAAATTCTAATTAAAGATATTACCCCAAGATAATTTTTAAACCAAGAATCAATAATTAAAGCTTGTAAAGGTTTATATGGATCACCTTTTGGTGCATGAATATATGTGATTAATTTTTCTAATAAAATATTAATACCTAAACCAACTTTAGATGATATACAACAAACCTTGCTAGATTTTATATTAAATAGTTTTTCAATGTTTTCAATTGTATGTTTAGGATTAGATTGAGGTAAATCTATTTTATTTACAACTGGAATAATTTTTAAACCACGTTTAAATGCTGTATAAAAATTAGTTAAAGATTGAGATTCAATACCTTGTGAAGCATCAATAATTAATAATGCACCTTCACTAGCATATAAAGATCTGGATACTTCATAAGTAAAATCAACATGTCCTGGAGTATCAATTAAATTAAATCTATATTTTTTACCTTTTTTACTTTTATATAATAATGTTACTGCTTGTGATTTAATTGTAATCCCTCTTTCACGTTCTATATCCATAGAATCTAAACATTGATCTTTAAAATCTCTTTTATATAAACCACCACAAATTTGAATAAATCTATCAGCTAAAGTAGATTTTCCATGATTAATATGTGCAATAATTGAAAAATTACGAATATATTTTGGAGTGATTAACATAATAAAAGTATTTAATTATTTTTTTTAATTTTTTTTATTGTTTTGTATAATCTTTTCATACCTTCTTCAATTTCTTCATTAGAAATTATTAAAGAAGGAGCTAACCTTAATACATTCTTACCTGCATTTAATAACATTAAACCATTTTCAAAAGCTACTTTTAAAATATCTCTACCTCTGTTAATATAATTTTTATTTAATTCTAGACCTATAAGTAAACCCATCCCTCGTAGTTCTTTAAATATATCAAATTCTAAATTAATTCTTTTAATATGATTTTTAAATAACTCATGTTTTTTTTCAACACCACTTAATACTTCCTTAGAAGAAATTATATCAAAAGCTGTATTACCTACAGCACAAGCTAATGGATTTCCACCATATGTAGAACCATGTACACCTAACTTAAATACTTTACCAATATTATTAGTAGTCAACATAGCAGCTAAAGGAAAACCACAACCTATAGATTTAGCTAAAGTAATAATATCTGGCTTAATATTATAATGCATATAAGTAAATAGTTTACCTATACGTCCCATACCACATTGAACTTCATCAAATATAAGTAATGCGTTATATTGTTTACATAAATAACGCAATTCTTCTAAAAAATAATGTTTGGCTACGTTTATACCACCTTCTCCTTGTATTGGTTCTATAATAACAGCACAAGTATAATTATTAATTAATTTACGAACACTATTTATGTTATTAAATTCAGCATGTATTATTCCCATTGGAGCAGGTCCAAAACCTTTAGAATATTTTTTTTTACCTCCTACATTTACAGTAAAAAAAGTACGTCCATGAAAAGATTGTTTAAAAGAAATAATTATATTTTTTTGTGAACCAAAAAACTTATAAGCATAACGTCTAGCTAATTTTAATGCAGATTCATTAGCTTCTGCACCACTAGAACAAAAGAAAACTTTGTCAGCAAAAGTTTTTTTTACTAATTTTTTTGCTAAACATAAAGCAGGTTCATTAGTATAAAGATTAGATAAATGCCATATTTTATCAGCTTGTTCTTTTAATGCTTCTATTAATGCAGGATTACAATGTCCAAGAGCATTAACTGCTATTCCACCTGCAAAATCAATATATTCACTACCATCTTGTACCCATATTTTACTACCATACCCTTTAACTGGAATTTGATTTTGAGGTGAATAAATTGGTAATATATAATTATAAAAATCTTTTATATTTGGAATAATATTCATAGTATTCTCTTCTCTATAGTGTTATCATGATAAAATAAGAAAATTAAATAATAATTTAAATCTATGTACTTTACAAGTTATTGTTATAATTCATCAATCAAAACGCTATTATTGCAGTAAAATGATAATGAATCATTTATATAAAAAATATAATCCAAATAAAATTGAAAATTATTGGTATAACAAATGGGAAAAAAATAAAAACTTTTTAAGTAATGTATCATGTATACCGTTTTCCATTATGATTCCTCCTCCTAATGTTAATGGAAACTTACATATGGGTCATGCTTTTGAATATACATTAATAGATACAATAATACGTTATAAACGTATGCAAGGTTATAATACATTATTGCAATTTGGTACTGATCATGCTGGTATTGCTACACAAATTCTAATTGATAATCATCTTGCTAATGATAAAATATCTCGTATTTATTTGGGCAGAAAATTATTTATAAAACAAACATTAAAATGGTGTAATAAAACTATACCTAAAATTATTTTACAAATGAAACGTATAGGTATTAGTGTTGATTGGAAAAAAGAACGATTTACTATGGATTATGGTTTTTATCAAGCAGTACAAGAAGCTTTTATTAAATTATATAAAAAAGGATTAATTTATAGAGGAAAAAGATTAATTAATTGGGATCCAAAATTATTTACAGCTATATCTGATATAGAAGTTGAAAGTATTGAATCAAAGGGGATCTTATGGTATATCCGTTATCCTTTATTAAATAATATAAAATCTATTGATGGTAAAAATTATTTAATCGTTGCTACTACACGTCCAGAAACTATTCTTGCAGATACTTGTATTGCTGTTAATCCTCAAGATAAGCGATATAAAAACTTAATAGGTAAATGTGTTAAAGTACCATTAATAGGTCGTATATTACCAATTATATCAGATGAAGTTGTTGATAAAAATTTTGGCACAGGTTGTGTTAAAATTACACCAGCACATAATTTTATTGATTATAAAATTGGTAAACGTAATAATAGTCTATTAATAAATATATTTACTAATAATTTTAAAGTTCGTAAAAAAGCAGAAATATGTAAGTTTAAATCAGGTAAAGTTTTAAATTATAATTTTATAAAAACACCAAAATCATATGTTGGTATGTCTATAAAGTTATTGCGGAAAAATATAGTTAATGATTTATTAAAAAATAATTGTTTAGAAAAAAAAATAGAGAATTATATATTAATGTTACCTTGTGGAGATCGTTCAGGGGCAATTATTGAACCTTTACTTACAGATCAATGGTTTGTTTCTATTAAAAACTTAGCGAAATTAGCTATCAAGGCAGTAAAAAACGGTAATATAAAGTTTATACCAAAAAATTATGAAAAAATATATATAAATTGGATGTATAATATTAAAGATTGGTGTATTTCTCGTCAGTTATGGTGGGGACATAGAATACCAGCTTGGTTTGATGATACTAATAAGATTTTTGTTGGACGTAATGAAGAAGAAATAAGAAATAAATATTCTATTAATTTAAAAACTAAATTATATCAAGATAATGATGTTTTAGATACTTGGTTTAGTTCCGGATTATGGACTTTTTCTACTATTGGTTGGCCTCAAAATACATATGATTTTAAGTTATTTCATCCATCTAGTGTTTTAATTACTGGTTTTGATATTATCCCTTTTTGGGTATCTCGTATGATAATGATGACACTTAAATTTATTAATGAAATACCTTTTAAAACAGTATACATACATGGTTTAATTAGAGATCAAACTGGACAAAAAATGTCGAAATCTAAAGGTAATGTTATAGATCCTATTGAATTAATAGATGGTATTGAAAAAAATAATTTAAATTCTGGTGCTGATGCTTTAAGATATACATATTTATCTATATCTTTACCAGGTAAAGATATAAATTTGGATCTAGGAAGATTAAAAGGTTATAGGAATTTTTGTAATAAGTTATGGAATGCAACAAGATATGTTATATCTAAAGCAGAAATTTATTATAATAATGATTCTAAAATTTTTTTTTATTGGGAAAATTTAAATTCAATCAATAGATTTATTATTTCCATTTTACAAAAAACTAAAAAACTTTTTTATAATTATTTAGAAGAATATCGTTTGGATTTAGCATCTCAAACTATTTATGAATTTGTATGGTATGATTTTTGTGATTGGTATTTAGAATTTTCGAAAATAATTTTAAATAGTAAATATATATTATTTAAATTTAGTACAATAAATACATTAATATATGTATTAAAAGAAATTTTATTATTATTACATCCTATGATTCCTTTTATTACTGAAGAATTATGGAAAAATATAATGTTATTACAATATAAAAATAAAAAAACAATGATTATTAACCAATCTTGGCCTAATATAGATAAAAATAAAATTGATGAAGACGCTATATATGATATAGAATTTATAAAAAAAATTATTATAAATATACGTTATATGCGTGCATCAATGAATATTGATAATTTTAAAATAATACAAATTTTTTGTTCTAAAGTAAAAAATTTTTATAAAGAATTATTAAACCAATATAATTATTATATATGCAAATTAGCTAAGATTAAAAGAATAAAGTATTATGAACCAAATATTCATTGTTTATCAAAAAATATTGAAAATCTTATGATAATACATATACCAATAATAAAAGAAAAATATTATGATTTTAAATTTATTATCGAAGAATTGAAAAAACAAAAAAAACTAATTAAAATTTTAGAAAGTAAATTAAAAAATAAAAATTTTATTAATAAAGCTCCTAAATCTGTAATAACAAAAAATAAAATAAAATTAAAAAAAGCAAAAGATTTAATTAACTTAATTGGTAAACCAAACTTCTAAAGAAAAACTTTCCAACATAATATTTATAATTTTTTTTAAATGGTAAACTTTAGGTATGTCTTTAATTATAACCAATGATTGTATAAACTGTGATGTATGTGAACCTACCTGTCCAAATAATGCTATTTTTCCAGGTGAAGAAATGTATGTAATTAATCCTGATTTATGTAATGAATGTATTGGTTCTTTCAATCATCCACAATGTCAACAAGTTTGTCCTGTTGCTTGCATTACTCAACGTACTGCTTGAGATAATTTAATAGTTAATTTTAATACATTAATAATTGCTTTTTTAGGATCATAACAATATTTTTCTATTTGTTCTAATAAAGCTGATCCTACTACAACGGCATCACTTATATTTGCTAGTCTATTAACTTGTTGTATATTTCTAATACCAAAACCAACAGCAATTGGTAAATTTGTATATTTACGTATTAACTTCACAGAGTTTTCTACTTCATCAATTTTGGGAGCACTTCCTCCAGTTACTCCATTAATTGAAATATAATATATGTATCCTGATGAATTTTTTAAAAGAAAAGGTATTCTATTTGCATTAGTATTAGGTGTAATTATACGGATAAAATCCATTCCCTGTTTTCTTGCTGGTATACAAACTTCTTGATCATGTTCTGGTGGTAAATCAACTATTATTAAACCATCAACTTGAGCTGTATAAGCATCTTTAATAAATTTTTTTACTCCATATCTATAAATAGGATTATAATATCCCATCAATATTATTGGTGTGATCTTATCAACTAAACGAAAACTTTTTACCATTTCAAGTGTTTTTTTTTGATTATGACCACGATCTAATGACCTTTGAGTTGATTTCTGAATTATTTCACCATCAGCTATAGGATCTGTAAAAGGCATACCCAATTCTATAATATCTGCTCCTGCTTTAGGTAATTTTTTTATTAATTCTAAAGAATTTTCGTAATCTATATCTCCTGCAGTTATAAAAGTTACCATAGCAGCTCTTTTCTTCTTGTATATTTTTTCAAAACATTTTTTTATACGTTTATTAATAATCATTATGCTCACTTATAATTGATATATCCTTATCGCCTCTACCACTCATATTTACTATAATAATATTTTTCTTTGACAATCTGGGAGCTATTTTACTTACATAAGCTAATGCATGAGCAGATTCCAGAGCAGGTATTATACCTTCTAAATAGCAACATTTTTTAAAAGCATCTATAGCTTCCTTATCAGTTACAGATACATAATCAATACGCTTACATTTATAATAATAAGAATGTTCTGGACCTATACCTGGATAATCCATTCCTGCTGAAATTGAGTGGGCATCTTTAATCTGACCATCTTTATTTTGTAAAATATAAGTCCTATTACCATGAATAACTCCAGGTACACCTCCAGTTAGGCTAGCTGCATGTTTACCTGTTTCAATCCCCTTTCCACCAGATTCCACTCCTATCATACGTATCTTATTATCATTTATCATTGGATAAAATAGCCCCATAGCATTAGATCCACCACCTATACAAGCTACTAATATATCCGGAAGTTGGCCTTCAATGTTAATAATTTGTTCACGTACTTCATGACCAATTATAGATTGAAAATCACGAACCATAACAGGATATGGATGTGGTCCAGCAACTGTACCTATAATATAAAATGTATTTTCTATATTATTTACCCAATCTCTTAATGCTTCATTCATAGCATCCTTTAATGTCCCTTTACCTGATTTTACAGGTACTACATTAGCACCTAATAAGTTCATTCGATCAACGTTGGTTTTTTGACGCTTCACGTCAGTAATTCCCATATAAATTACACATTTCATACCAAATCTTGCAGCTACAGTAGCTGTAGCTACTCCGTGCATACCTGCACCAGTTTCTGCAATAATACGATTTTTACCTAAACGTTTAGCTAATAATATTTGACCAATACAATTATTTATTTTGTGTGCCCCTGTATGGTTTAAATCTTCTCTTTTGAAATATATTATACCTCCTCCTAATGATTGAGTAAATCTATCAGCTAAATATAATGGACTTGATCTGCCTATATAATTTTTTTGATAATATAATAATTCATTTTTGAATGATTTATCTATTTTCGCGGATTGGTAAGTTTGTTCAAGCTCTATTATTAAAGGCATTAATGTTTCTGATACAAAACGACCACCAAAATCACCAAATAAACCTTTATCATTAGGTATAATATTCATTATTAATCCTTAGTATTTTTTATTACTTAATTTATATTTTATTATTTTTTATATTATTTACTAGTATTTGTTATTAAAACTATTGATTAACTTTTAAAATTTTATTAATAATGCAAATTAAAAAATTACCAATAATTATAAATTTTCAATATGAAATTAAGAATATAATTAAATTAATTATACCAAATGAAAATTTAATGTTTTCTTGGATTAATTTAGTTTTTCAACAACATTATAAAGATGATGTTATACGACATAAAGATGTTATAATACATAATGAATTGACTATACGTTTTGTTGAATATAAAGAAATTTATACACTTAATAGCTATTATCGTGGTATAAATAATTTAACAAATATACTTTCTTTTCCATATGAAGCTCCTCCTGGGATAAAAATACCTTTATTAGGTGAAATAGTAATAACACCAAATTTAATTTTATATGAATCATTAAAAAAAAATAAATCTTTTCTATCTCACTTGGCTCATATAATTATTCATGGTTGTTTACATTTAATTGGTTATAATCATAATAATGAAAATGATGCTGCTAAAATGGAAAATATTGAATACTCAATATTAGAACAAATAAACTTATGAAAAATCCTTTTTATTACATAGATATTGAACGAGAAGCCCAGAAGTATTGGGAAGATAATAAATGTTTTGAAACAGTAGAAGATATGAATAAGGAAAAATTTTATTGTTTATGTATGTTTCCATATCCTAGCGGTAATCTACATATTGGGCATGTACGTAATTATACAATAGGAGATGTAATATCTCGTTTACAACGTATGCTAGGTAAAAATGTATTAAATCCTATTGGATGGGATGCTTTTGGTATGCCTGCAGAAAATGCTGCAAAAAAAAATATTGTTTCTCCTAATAAATGGACATATACCAATATTGAATATATGCGGAAACAACTAAAAAGTTTAGGTTTTTCTTATAATTGGGATAGAGAAATAACAACATGTAATTTAAATTACTATCGTTGGGAACAATGGTTTTTTATTAAATTGATAGACCATGGTTTAATATATAAAACTAATGCAAGTGTTAATTGGGATCCGGTAGATAATACTATTTTAGCTAATGAGCAAGTAATAAATGGTATTGGATGGCGTTCTGGGGCAAAAGTAGAACGTAGAAAAATTCCAATATGGTTTTTTAAAATTACAGAATATGCTGAAGAACTTTTGAAATGTTTAGAAAATATTGATTGGCCAGAGTCTGTAAAAAAAATGCAAATAAATTGGATTGGTAAATCTAAAGGAATAGAAATTTTTTTCAAAGTTATGGCTTCTGTTCCTAACTTTTTATCTAAATTAAAAGTTTTTACAACACGCCCAGATACCATATTAGGAGTTACTTATATAATATTAGCACCTGATCATCCTTTAGTTGAATTAGCTGCACAATATAATAAAAAATTAAATAAATTTTGTAAGAATTTTCGTATAGGTGGTAATTCTTCAGTAGAATTATTAAATAAGGAAAAAATTGGATTATATATAGGATATAAAGTATTACATCCAATTACCCATGAATATTTACCAATATATGTTTCTAATTTTATAATTATGGAATATGGTACAGGGGCTATAATGGGTGTTCCAGCTCATGATCAAAGAGATTGGGAATTTGCAATTAAGTACGGATTACCAATAAAAACTGTAATCACCGACTATAATGGTAATATACCTGATATTTCTAAAAAAGCATATACGGAATATGGATTACTTATAAATTCAGGTATATTTAATAACTTAAATTTTTTTGAAGCTTTTGATTCTATTAATAAATATATAAAAAAAATAAATTGTGGAGTTATTACAAACCATTTTAGGTTGCGTGATTGGGGTATTTCTAGGCAGAGATATTGGGGCACTCCTATTCCTATTAAATATGGTCCCAAAGGACAAACAGTCCCCCTTACTGATGAAGAATTACCTGTTTATTTACCTACAGAGGTAAGTTTTAATAGTAAATTTAATTTAAAAAAATTACCATCTTTTTACGATTTAGGAAATGGATGGGTTCGTGATACGGATACTTTTGATACTTTTATAGAATCCTCTTGGTATTACGCACGTTTTTGTTGTAATGATAATAAAAAATCAATGCTTGATGCAAGGGTAAACTATTGGTTACCAGTTGATATGTATATAGGTGGGATTGAACATGCAATTCTGCATTTATTATATGCTAGGTTTTTCCATAAATTACTGCGTGATTTTGGCTTAGTTGAATGTGATGAACCTTTCAAAAAATTAATTACTCAAGGTATGGTTGTTACACCTACCTACTATAGAGAAATACATGGTAAAAAAGAATGGTTTAATCCTTTAGATGTTAAGTTAAATAAAGATAAAAAAGCAACTTTAACTAAAGATGGTGGTACTGTTATAAAAAGCGGTATTGAAAAAATGTCTAAGTCTAAAAATAACGGTATTGATCCTAAAGTTCTAATTGATAAATTTGGTGCTGATACTTTACGTTTCTTCATTATGTTTTCCGCACCTACTGAACAATCACTTATTTGGTCAGAAACTGGAATTATAGGTGCTAACCGATTTATTAAACGTTTATGGAATATAGTTCATATACATATATCTAAATCTTATTCAGAAAATAATAAAATAAAAATATCATCATTAACACCTGAACAATTTATTTTATATCGAAAAACCCATAAAACAATAAAAAAAGCTACTGAAGATATGATTGGACGGCATACCTTTAATACTGTAATAGCTAAAGTAATGGAATTAACTAACTTAGTATCACGTTTTCTTGATTATAGTATCCAAGGATTAGCTGTAACTAGGGAAGCCTTGAAATCTATTATACTAATATTGGCTCCTATTGTCCCGCACATTACCCATATTTTATGGAAAAAAATGGGATACTCATATGCTGTTATTGATGCAAAATGGCCAAATTTTAATGAACCATGCTTATTAGGAAAATTAATTACCGTGGTGGTACAGATAAATGGAAAATTACGTAAACTATTAAAATTACCTAGTAATTATGGTACTCAAAATAAAAAGCTTGCAAACGCTATTTTATCCTCTAAACAGATTAAAGGTTACCTTATAGGGAAAAACCTTAAGAAAATTATTATCGTACCAGGAAAATTAATTAATATAGTCCTTAAACAATGAAAATATTTTATTACCAGCTTTATGAGTATTTAAATAATAGTTTATCTACCCTTTATATTATATCTGGATCTGAACCATTGTTACAGATGGAAGTATGTGACATGATTCGTGCAAAATTAAATTCATTGGGTAGGGTAGAGCGTAAAGTTATATATATAGAAAAAGAAAAAAGCTGGTGTAAAAAAATATTGGAAGTATCTACTAATTTATCACTTTTTGCCATAATCAAGCTCATAGAAATACAAATTATTAGACTTCCACCTAATATTCAATATATTAAAGTATATGCTAAGCTATTAATGAGTAATAATATTTTTTTATTGATTAGGACCCCACATCTATCTTATAAGATACAACAAAAAAAATGGTTTAAAGAACTAGAATCAATTAGCGTTTTTGTGCCTATTTTTAAAATAGAAGATATTTCTGGTTGGATTTTTAATCGAGCAGCAAAAAAACATCAAATCAGTCTTGATATAAATGCTATATCTATTTTAAAGCAGTGCTATGAAGGTAATTTAATTGCCTTGGATCAAGCTTTAGCCAACCTTAAATTAATATACCCTAACAATACTTTTTTAAAGGCACAGGATATATTAAATACTATTACTGATTATTCACGATTTAATGTAATTGATTTGCTGGATGCTTGTATTTTAGGTGATACTAAACGCTGCATACATATTATTCAAGTATTGCAAATATCCGAATTTGATGTATCTATTATTTTATGGAATTTAATTAGTGAATTGCGTATCCTATTGTCGGCAGGTAGTAAAAAACTAAAACATAAGCTAGCACTACAAAGGTTATCTATTTATTCCATACATAATATGTTATTATTTGCTCAAAAATTAGACAATGCCATTAAAAATGAGGATAATATACCTATTTGGGTATCATTGACTAATTTAGCTTTAATGTTAGCAGGAGTCTAAACCTTATGAATAGTAGTACCTGATGATGTAGCACAAGCTGCTTCGTGTACTGCTTCTGAAAGGGTAGGATGAGCAAAACATGTTAATGCCAAATCCTCAGCACTAGAACTAAATTCCATTGCAATAACACCCTGAGCAATTAATTCACTAGCATTTTGTCCCATTATATGTACACCTAAAATTCGATCATTTACATCTGCAATTATTTTAACCATACCTTGTATTGCATTATTTGCCCTAGCTCTACCGCAATTAGCAAACGGAAAACTCCCTACTTTATAGTTAATACCTGCTGATTTAAGCTGCTGTTCATTTTTACCCACCCAAGCTATTTCGGGTCTTGTATAAATAACCCATGGAATAGTATCATAATTTATCTGTACATTATTACCAGCAATAATTTCAGCTACCATAATACCTTCTTGAGCCGCTTTATGTGCTAACATAGGACCCCTTACAACGTCTCCTACAGCATAAATTCCTGATACACTTGTTTTACATTGATTGTCAACTTTGATAAATCCTTTATCATCAATCTCTATCCCGCTATAAGGTGGTCTATAAGGTATCCTACCTATACAAACTATCAACTTATCAAAAGTTAAGCTATGCTCACCAAAGGGATCCATAAAATTAACTTTAACTTCTTTATTTTTAATTTCGCTACCCATAATACGCACATTAAATTTAATATTTAACCCTTGTTTTGTTAATATTTTTGATATTTCTTTAGCTAAAGTTTCATCTACAACTGGAAATAATTTATCTAACGCTTCCAATATAGTAACCTTACTGCCTAGTCTACTCCAAACTGAACCTAATTCTATCCCAATAATACCTGCTCCTATTATACCTAAACGATTAGGTACCTCCTGTAAACTTAATGCAGCTGCAGAGTCTATTATTGTATCTCCATTTAATGGTACCTGATTAATGCTGCTAGGAATAGATCCTGAAGCAATAATAATATTATTAGCTTTAAAAATACTCTTTTTTCCGTTATGAGACAATTCTACTTTTTTTTCATTTAAAATCTTACCAGTTCCTTTCAATACTATAACCCCATTAGCTCTAAACAAAGCATCAATTCCATCAATTAAACTATAAACAATTTTATTTTTATGCCTGATCATATTTTTAATATCGATACTAATTTTATCAATCTTAATACCTAATTCTTCGAATTTATCCCTAGCCTCAATAAACTTATGTGATATTTCTAATAATGTTTTTGAAGGGATACATCCAACATTTAAGCAAGTACCTCCATAAATCATTCTTCCATCTTTAATCCATTTTTCAACACAAGCAGTTTTTAGTCCTAATTGCGCCGCTCTTATAGCTGCAACGTAACCAGCTGGACCAGCACCTATAACAATTACATCAAAATTAGCTTCCATATTTATTTCTCTCGTTACATTTAAATATTTAATATAAACCGTATAGGGTTTTCTAAAAGCTCCTTAACTAAATTTAAAAATTGTACTGCATCCTTACCATCAAGTATACGATGATCATAAGACAACGCTAAATACATCATCGGACGTATAACTATTTCTCCATTTAAAACTACTGGACGTTTTTGAATTTTGTGCATGCCCAGAATAGCCGTTTGAGGCGGGTTAATAATAGGAGTAGAAAAAAGAGATCCAAATACCCCTCCATTGCTTATAGTAAAAGTTCCACCAGTAATTTCTTTAATACTTAATTTTCCATTAATACCACGTTGCCTGAAATCCATAATTAATTTCTCTATATCTACTATTTCCATAGAATCAGTATTTCTTAATATTGGAACAACTAAACCCCTATTTGTAGAAACTGCTATTCCAATATCTTGATAATTATGATAAACAATTTCTTTAGCATCAATAAAGGCATTAACTTTATTAAAACGTTTTAGGGCTACAGTGCAGGCTTTTACAAAAAAACCCATTAATCCTAGCTTAGTACCATGTATTTCTTTAAATAGCTCTCTATATTGTACGCGTATCTCTATTATATTACTCATATCTACTTCATTATAAGTAGTTAACAATGCAGCATTTTTTTGCGCTTTTACTATACGCTTAGCCATCGTCTGACGTAACCGACTCATTGGTACCCTTTTTTCTCCGACTTCTTTTAGACTACGTTGAACATCTTCTTTTAGACTACGTTGAACATCTTCTTTTAGACTACGTTGAACATCTTCTTTTAGACTACGTTGAACATCTTCTTTTAGACTACGTTGAACATCTTCTTTTAGACTACGTTGAACATCTTCTTTTAGACTACGTTGAACATCTTCTTTTAGACTACGTTGAACATCTTCTTTTAGTATACGTCCCCCTTTTCCAGTACCAATAATTGCTTTAACATCTATACTATTATTAGCCATCATTTTGCGTGCCGATGGTGAAATATCTTCTTTGTTATCTACTATAATACCTAGCAATTGCTCTGATTTGCATGTTTTACCTACTGGTATCTTTATATCTTTAAGAATCCCTTCCGCTGGTGACACAACCTCTAGCAATACTTTATCAGTTTCTACTTCAACAATAATTTCATATCGTGAAATTTTATCCCCAGGTTTTTTATGCCAAGTAGCAACTGTACCTTCATTTACCGATTCAGGAAAGCTAGGAGCTTTTATATCTATATATTTAATCTTAATTATCCTTTTTATTAGCTTTAAAGAAAGGCTTCTTTTATTAAATTAGCCTGCTGTTTCATATGTACATCAATATAACCAGATGCTGGTGCTGCTGCTGCAGTACGACCTATAAACTTTAGCTTAAGCTTCTTATTTAAATAGTACTTAATTTGATACCAAGCTCCTTGATTTTTAGGTTCTTCTTGACACCATATAATATGTTCACACTTAGAGTAACTAGATAAGTTTTCTATAATACTTTTTTCAGGAAAAGGATAAAGCTGTTCTATTCGTAAAATAGCAGTATCCTTAATATTATTTGCTTTACGATAAGCAAATAAATCGTAATATACTTTACCTGATGTAATTATAATTCTTTTTACTATATCTGGATCAATATTCTCCGTTTCACCAATCACCGTTTTAAAACTTCCATAAGATAAATCTTCCAAACTAGATTTAGCATATTTATGCCGCAATAAACTTTTTGGTTGCATCAATATTAATGGTTTACGTAATTTCCGTCTTACATGACTACGTATTAAATGAAATAGTTGGGAAGGATTTGTAGGTATACATAATTGCATATTTTGTTCAGCACATAACTGAATAAATCGTTCAATACGTGCAGAAGAATGCTCTGGACCTTGACCTTCATAACCATGGGGGAGTAATAAAGTTAGACCGCATAAACTTCCCCACTTAGTTTCACCAGAAGATATAAATTGATCAATCACTACCTGGGCTCCATTAGCAAAGTCTCCAAACTGAGCTTCCCAAGCTACGAACATATTTTGTGATGTAGTAGAATAACCATATTCAAAAGCAAGCACAGCTTCTTCTGAAAGAATAGAATCTACTATAGTAAACTTAGGTTGCCCTTTTTTTATATGTTGCATAGGTATCCATACTGATCCATCTTTTTGATTATGTATTACTGCATGACGATGAGAGAAAGTTCCTCTTCCTGTATCTTGACCTGTTATACGAATGGCATAACCTTCATCTAATAAAGTAGCATATGATAACATCTCCGCAAAACCCCAATTGATATTACTACTAACCATACGACGATCTTCGTAAATTTTAGCAACTGTACTTTGAACTTCGACTTCGATACCCAAACCCAAATGGCACATTTTTCCCGCTAATGAATGCATACGCTTCATTTCAAATGAGGTATACTCATCATACGAATCATAATACTTATACATAATAACACTTGATTTTTTATATGAATTATTAGCATCATAATCTAAATTATGGCGATATAAATACACCATATTTTTAACCTCCTTCTTTGATATTAAACCTTGTTTTAATAAATATTTTGAATAAATTTCCCGTGTAGTTGGATGATTTTTTATTTTTTTATACATAATTGGTTGTGTTATTGATGGTTCATCTGATTCATGATGTCCCCTACGACGATAACATATCATATCAATTACCACATCTTTTTTGAATTTATTCCTATAATCAACTGCTAATTGGGTTACATATTGAACAGCTTCTGGATCATCTCCATTTACATGTAAAACAGGATATTGAAACATTTTTGCAATATCACTACAATATTTAGTAGATCGTGCATTGTGTCTATAAGTAGTAAAACCTATCTGATTATTAATAATAATATGTAAAGTACCCCCCGTATTATATTCCTTTATTTTTGACATTTGTAATGTTTCCATTACCACACCTTGTCCAGAAAATGCTGTATCACCATGTATAACAATAGGTAATACTTTTGTTACTTTTGTCATATCATTAATATAATCTTGTCTCGCACGAACCGCTCCTTCTATTACTGGATAAATAATTTCTAGATGTGATGGATTAAATGCTAATTTCAAATGCACCCCACCACCTTTTGTCATTATTTTTGAACTAAAACCTTGATGATATTTAACATCACCAGAACCTGATTCATATATTTGTTTTCCTTCAAATTCCTTTATTATATCTGCTGGGCTCTTACCCAAAATATTAACTAATACATTTATACGTCCTCTGTGAGCCATACCCATAAAAATTTCTTTAATACTATAATTACCAGAACGTTGAATTAATTCATATAACATAGGAATTAAAGTTTCTCCACCCTCTATACCAAAACGTTTAGTACCAGGATATTTACTAGATAAATAATTTTCTAATCCTTCAGCTGCAGTAATTAATTCTAGAATATGCAAACTTATTTTTTTTGTTTGTGAGTAGTTGTTACGTACAGATTCCAAACTTTGCTCTAGCCACACTTTTTCTTCATTATTAATAAGATGCATAAATTCACATCCTATTGATCTACAGTAAGTTATATCCAAAACTTCAATAATTTCTTTTAATGTTGCTTTATTTTTACCAACCCCAGTATAAAAGACTTTATTTATATCTTCTTTATTCAATTCGTATAATGACAATTGAAGCGCAACCTTATTCTTACCTGGGTTTATAGGGTTTATATTTGCCTTTATATGCCCCATATAACGATAAGCGTTAATAAGTTGCAACACGATCATTTGTTTTTTTATATTTTCTTTTTTTTGAACAATGCATTCTTTTTTACTAATATAGTCAAAATATTGACGCCATTCTTCAGTAACCTTACCTTTATGTTTATGGTATTGTTCGTATAGTTCTTCTAAATAACTAACATTATCTAAGGCTATTTGCATATTTGTTTTGATATTCCTTTATTATTTTATTTTCCTGTTCTAGTGTTATTCCTCCTAATATATTTATTGCCTGCTTTATACGTATAATCGTTATATCTTTACCAATAATTACTATAGTATCAATTACCGATGTAGAAATTAATCTTCCATTAATTGCAATAAAAATTGGAGCTAGTATTGTTTTCATTTTTATTTTAAAATGGTTAGATAATTGTTTAACCTTATATAGTATAGTTGCCTTGTCCCATTTTTCTATATATTCTAACTGCAACCATAAAAATTTAAGTACTTTAATTTGCATTGTGTTTTTCAAAGCAATAACTTTAAAATCTTCCGCTTTTAATTTAGGTAATCCAGAAAAAAAATGTTCAGATAAAGGAATAATATCAGTTAAAATTTTTATACGAGGTTTAATTGATGGTAAAATCTTATATATATAGTCTTTAGCCCATTCATACATAACCTTAATTAACTTTTTATCTTCCATTGATCGAATATAAATACCATTTAACCAAGTCAATTTGTCTAAATCAAATATTGGACCTCCTAAAGATATACTCTTAATATCAAATTTAGATTGCATATCTTCTATAGAAAACTTAGTATTTTTAATACCACCAATACTACCTAAGTAATTGATTATTGTTTGGGGTAAATAACCCATTTTACGATAATATTCAATTGAATTATTTTGTTTGCGCTTAGATAGTTTTGATCTATCTGGATTACGTAATAATGGTAAGTGACAAAATTCTGGTGTTGGCCAGCCTAAATATTCATAAATCAACTTATGTTTTGGAGTAGAATTTATCCATTCTTCACCCCTTATTACATTAGTAATCCCCATCAAGTAATCGTCTACTACATTAGCTAAATGATAAGTAGGTGTTCCGTCAGATTTTATTAAAATTTGTGAATCAACCTGATCCCAATTCATTTTAATACTACCCCTTAATACATCATAAAATACGCATATTCCTTCCTTAGGAACCTTAAGCCGTATTACATAAGGCCAATTGTTTTTTTTACGCAATTTTAATTCTTTATAATCTAACTGTAAATCTTTTTCTTTTAATGCTTTATCAAATTTACCTTTCCGCAATTTTTCTAGTTCTTCACTAGTTCGATAACATTTAAATACCTTACCTGAATTAATTAATTTCTCAACATATTTATTATAGATACTATTACGTTCGCTTTGACGATAAGGTCCGAAATTTCCTCCTATATCCGGTCCTTCATCCCATTGAATGCCTAACCAATGTAATAATTCTAAAATTTTTTTTTCAAATTTACTTTTTGATCGCAATCTATCTGTATCTTCAATACGAAGAATTACTTTTCCATTATTAATACGAGCAAAATAAAAATTTAATAAAGCAATATATGCTGTACCAATATGCGGTTCTCCTGTAGGTGAAGGGGCAATACGTGTGCGTAGAGGTGTTTTAAACGTTTTATCCAATTTTCGCCTCTTTTTCACGTGCTAAATGTGCAAATACTGCTGCTAATTCTATCGGATTAAAACCTTTATCTACTAATTCTTGTACTAAATCCCGTTGATTATAATTTCTAGAAGCTAATATTGCAGTTGCACGATTTTTAAAAATACGATCACGATGATTTATTAATGCCTTTTCATTTGGTATTTCCATCTTTTGTCCAATAGCTTTTTCTAACCATTTTATTTTTCGTAATTCACTTCTATTTACAAAAGTAATAGCTATACCTGTACGTCCTGCACGACCTGTACGACCAATACGATGAATGTATGCTTCTTTATCATTTGGTATATCATAATTAATTACATGAGTAATACTAGGTAAATCAAGTCCTCTTGCAGCTATATCTGTAGCAACTAATATATTAACTTTACCTAATTTTAATCTAGATACCGTTCTGTCACGTAACTTTTGATTTAAATCACCAGAAAGTGCTGCTGCTGATATACTACGTGTAGTTAATTTTTCCACTAACTTACTACAATAAGCTCTAGTACGTACAAATACAATTGCTGCATCAATTTTATAAATTTCTATAATACGCGCTAATGCTTCAAATTTAGCATTATTTTCAATTTTACATAATCTTTGAATAATAGTTACTTTTTTATATTCAATATGAATTTTTACAGGATTAACTAAATAACGATTAACTATTGGTTCTATTTCGAATGGTACCGTTGCAGAAAAAAACACCCTTTGGGTTGTTATTGGCATCTTTTTAAGTATTATTTCTACATCTTCTATAAACCCCATACGTAACATTTCATCAGCTTCATCCAGTACTAGTGCCTTTAGATGTTTTAAATTCATAGAACCTCTTGTTAAATGATCTATCACACGTCCTGGAGTACCTACTACAATATGAGCACCTTTATTTAAACCACGTACTTGATCTCTATATTCTTGACCACCACATATAGTTATTAATTCAATATTTTTTACATATTTCCCATATCTAATAAAATTTAAAGATACTTGTTGTGCAAGTTCCCGAGTAGGTGCTAATACTAATACCTGAGTATGTTTAATATTAATATCTATTCTAGTTAATAAAGGTAATGCAAACGCCGCTGTTTTCCCTGTTCCTGTTTGAGCTTTACCTAATAAATCACGTCCTTCAAGTAACCAAGGAATTGTTTTCAGTTGTACAGTGGAAGGATTTTCATAACCCTTAACTTTAATAGACTTTAAAACCGCTGGCAATAAAGCAAATTTTTTAAAATTAGACATTTTACACCTTATTACTTTCTAATAGCCTGACGATAACCTACTCTTACATAAGGAGAACCTCATACTACCATCGGCGTTAGGTGATTTAACTTCTGAGTTCGGAATGGTATCAGGTTGGTCCCACCAACTATAATCGTCAAGCTAAATTTTTCAAACTCTTTTAGGTACTATGATAAAGCCTCACGGACTATTAGTACACGTTAGCTTAAAGTGTTACCACTCTTACACACCGTGCCTATCAACCTCGTAATCTTCAAGGGTCCTTTAGGGGATACAACCCCAGGGAAGTCTTATCTTGAAGTGGGCTTCCCGCTTATATGCTTTCAGCAGTTATCCCTTCCGAACTTAGCTACCCGGCAATGCCATTGGCATGACAACCGGAACACCATCGGTTCGTCCACTCCGGTCCTCTCGTACTAAGAGCAGCTCTTCTCAAACTTCCAACGCCCGCGGTAGATAGGGACCGAACTGTCTCACGACGTTCTAAACCCAGCTCGCGTACCACTTTAAATGGCGAACAGCCATACCCTTGGGACCTGCTTCAGCCCCAGGATGTGATGAGCCGACATCGAGGTGCCAAACACCGCCGTCGATGTGAACTCTTGGGCGGTATTAGCCTGTTATCCCCGGAGTACCTTTTATTCGTTGAGCGATGGCCCTTCCATACAGAAACCACCGGATCACTAGAACCTACTTTCGTATCTGCTCGACTTGTTTGTCTCGCAGTTAAGCACCCTTATGCTCTTACACTATAAGTACGATTTCCGACCGTACTTAGGGTACCTTTGCGCTCCTCCGTTACTCTTTAGGAGGAGACCGCCCCAGTCAAACTACCCACCACACACTGTCCTTATACCGGATAACGGTATTAAGTTAGAAAGTAAATAATATTAGGCTGGTATTTCAAGGTTGACTCCATAAAAACTGGCGTTTTTACTTCATTGTCTCCCAGCTATTCTACACAAATAATACCCACTTTCAATATGAAGCTATAGTAAAGGTTCACGGGGTCTTTCCGTCTAGCCGCGGGAATACTGCATCTTCACAGCAATTTCAATTTCACTGAGTCTCGGATGGAGACAGTGTGGCCATCATTACGCCATTCGTGCAGGTCGGAACTTACCCGACAAGGAATTTCGCTACCTTAGGACCGTTATAGTTACGGCCGCCGTTTACTGGGGCTTCAATTCAATGCTTTCACATCTCCTCTTAACCTTCCAGCACCGGGCAGGCGTCACACCCTATACGTCCGCTTACGCGTTAGCAGAGTGCTGTGTTTTTAATAAACAGTTGCAGCCACCCGTTATCTGAGACCGATTCTTGCTTTCCCTGTTTATAGGTTATACAATACATCGGCGCACCTTCTCCCGAAGTTACGGTGCCATTTTGCCTAGTTCCTTCACCCGAGTTCTCTCAAACGCCTTGGTATACTCTACCTAACCACCTGTGTCGGTTTATGGTACGGTCATATGTAATCTGAAGCTTAGAGGCTTTTCCTGGAAGCATGACATCAACGACTTCACTATTTCGTCTCATACCTTAGTTTTATTAAGAAATCGGATTTACCTAATTTCTAAACCTACATACTTTCACCCAGACTACCAACGCTGGGCTCGTCTAGCCTTCTCCGTCCCCCCATCGCAATTACATATGGTACGGGAATATTAACCCGTTTTCCATCGATTACGCTTTTCAGCCTCACCTTAGGACCGACTAACTCTGCTCCGATTACCGTTGAACAGAAACCCTTAGTTTTTCGGCGGGGATGGTTCTCACATCCCTTATCGTTACTTATGTCAGCATTCGCACTTGTGATATCTCCAGCATATTTTCCAATATACCTTCACAGACTTACACAACGCTCCTCTACCGCTTATATTTTTATATTTAATATAAGCCCGTAGCTTCGGCACTTAGTTTTAGCCCCGTTATATTTTCCGCGCAGGTGAACTATACTAGTGAGCTATTACGCTTTCTTTAAAGGATGGCTGCTTCTAAGCCAACCTCCTAGCTGTCTTAGTCTTCCCACCTCGTTTTCCACTTAACTAAGATTTTGGGACCTTATCTGACGGTCTGGGTTCTTTCCCTTTCCACCATGGATGTTAGCACCCATAGTGTGTCTCCTATGCTGCACTCCTTGGTATTCGTAGTTTGCCTCGGTTTAGTAAGTCTATATGACTCCATATCCGAAACAGTGCTCTACCCCCAATGGTGATACATAAGGCGCTACCTAAATAGCTTTCGAGGAGAACCAGCTATCTCCGAGCTTGATTAGCCTTTCACTCCGATCCACAAGTCATCCGAGTCTTTTTCAACAGACCCCGGTTCGGTCCTTCAATTAATGTTACTTAATTTTTCAACCTGCTCATGGATAGATCGCCCGGTTTCGGGTCTATTCCCGGCAACTCTTACGCCCATTTAAGACTCGGTTTCCCTACGCCTCCCCTATCCGGTTAAGCTTGCTACCGAAAATAACTCGCTGACCCATTATACAAAAGGTACGCAGTTACCTATTTTTTTAGGCTTCCACTGCTTGTACGCATATGGTTTCAGGATCTCTTTCACTCCCTTTACTAGGGTTCTTTTCACCTTTCCCTCACGGTACTAGTTCACTATCGGTCAGTCAATAGTATTTAGCCTTGGAGGATGGTCCCCCCTTCTTCAGTCAAGGTTTCTCGTGCCCCGACCTAATCTATTTCACACTTAATAAGTTTTTAATTACAGGACTATCACCTACTCTGGTACAGCTTTCCATCTGTTTTATCTAACTTATATAATTGCTTAATGGGCTTTTCCCTTTTCGCTCGCCACTACTAAGGGAATCTCATTTGATTTCTTTTCCTCAAGGTAATTAGATGTTTCAGTTCCCTTGGTTAGCTTCTGTAAATTATATATTCACTTACAGATACTGAATTCATTCAGTAGGTTTCCCTATTCAGACATCGCCGGATTATAAGTTACTTGCCACCTACCCGACGCTTATCGCAGGCTGTCACGTCTTTCATCGCCTATGACTGCCTAGGCATCCACCATATGCGCTTAATCGCTTTATCACATAACCTTTAATTCTTTTTTTTGGGTCTGGGCAGAATTGAACTACCGACCTCACCCTTATCAGGAGTGCGCTCTTCCATCTGAGCTACAGACCCACTACCTTTGGTAAGTACTTCTTTCATCATAAAGACTATCTTTTTAAGGAGGTGATCCAGCCGCAGGTTCCCCTACAGCTACCTTGTTACGACTTCACCCCAGTCATGAAACACACCGTAGTAACTGTTCTCCCTCCGGTTAAACTAGCCACTTCTGGTGCAATTCACTTCCATGGTGTGACGGGCGGTGTGTACAAGGCCCGAGAACGTATTCACCGCGACATTCTGATTCGCGATTACTAGCGATTCCGACTTTATGGAGTCGAGTTGCAGACTCCAATCCGAACTTAGACAATTTTTTTGGGATTAGCTTCACGTTACCGTTTTGCGACCCTTTGTATTTGCCATTGTAGCACGTGTGTAGCCCTACTCGTTAGGGCCATGATGACTTGACGTCGTCCCCGCCTTCCTCCGGTTTATCACCAGCAGTCTCCTTAAAGTTCCCGCCTTTACGCGCTGGCAAATAAGGACAAGGGTTGCGCTCGTTACGGGACTTAACCCAACATTTCACAACACGAGCTGACGACAGCCATGCAGCACCTGTCTCAAAGTTCCCTAAGGCACCCTTCCATCTCTGGAAAGTACTTTGGATGTCAAGAGTAGGTAAGGTTCTTCGCGTTGCATCGAATTAAACCACATGCTCCACCGCTTGTGCGGGCCCCCGTCAATTCATTTGAGTTTTAGCCTTGCGGCCGTACTCCCCAGGCGATCAACTTATCGCGTTAGCTACGCCACTAAATTCTTTAAGAACCCAACGGCTAGTTGATATCGTTTACAGCGTGGACTACCAGGGTATCTAATCCTGTTTGCTCCCCACGCTTTCGCACCTCAGCGTCAGTGTCAGTCCAGAAGGTCGCCTTCGCCACTGGTATTCCTCCAGATATCTACGCATTTCACCGCTACACCTGGAATTCTACCTTCCTCTACTGCACTCTAGCTTGTCAGTTCCTTATCACGTTCCTTGGTTAAGCCTAGGGATTTTACATAAGGCTTAACAAACCACCTACATGCCCTTTACGCCCAGTAATTCCGATTAACGCTTGCACCCTCCGTATTACCGCGGCTGCTGGCACGGAGTTAGCCGGTGCTTCTTCTGCGAGTACCGTCATTCATTATAATTTTATTCTTTTATAATTTTTCTTCCTCGCTGAAAGTGCTTTACAACCCTAAGGCCTTCTTCACACACGCGGCATGACTGGATCAGGGTTTCCCCCATTGTCCAATATTCCCCACTGCTGCCTCCCGTAGGAGTCTGGGCCGTATCTCAGTCCCAGTGTGGCTGATCATCCTCTCAGACCAGCTACGGATCGTTACCTTGGTAGGCTTTTACTCTACCAACTAGCTAATCCGGCATGGAATCATCTATTAGCGCAAGGTTGATTTCTTTTTTCCTCAAGCCCCTGCTTTATCTCGTAAGACTTATGCGGTATTAGCGTACGTTTCCCTACGTTATTCCCCACTATTAGGTAAATTTCCATGTTTTACTCACCCGTTCGCCGCTTGCCAACTCACTTATGATGCCGCTCGACTTGCATGTGTTAGGTCTGCCGCCAGCGTTCAATCTGAGCCATGATCAAACTCTTTATTTTTATCCTTTTTTTGTCTTTATATGAAGAACAAAGTACCTACTTAATTTCTTTTTTATTATATTAAATATATATTTTTTTGTCAAATTATATTATTTTTTAATTCAGATATTCTTTTTTTTGCTTTATCTCGTGCTATATATTCTCCTTTTTTTAGTATTTTCTTAATATATGTATAATCTTTTAAAAGTCTTAAATAAATATCTCTTGGATAACGAAGTGATTCATTAATATAATCAAAAACTATTTTTTTTACTTCACTCCAACTTATACCTTCCTTATATCTATTTTTTAAACAATAAATTTCTTCTTTATTTGCAAATGCTGAGAATATTTTCAATAAAGTACAATTTTTTATATCTTTAGGATCACTTGCTTTAGTTGAATTAGTTTTTATTTTACGAATCATCTTATATAATGTTTTTTCTGTACAAAATAAAGGAATAGTATTACCATAACTTTTAGACATTTTTCGTCCATCTAAACCATTTATAATTTTATTTCTTTTATCTAATTTTATTTTTGGTAAAACCCAATATTTTCCATACATACTATTAAATTTTAAAGCAATATCTCTTGTAATTTCTATATGTTGAATTTGATCTTTTCCTACTAAAACCAAATTGGCATTAAATAATAAAATATCCGCTGCCATAAGTAAAGGATAACTATATAATCCCATATTAATATTATTTTTGCCAGTTATTAATAATGACTTATAAGCATGAGCTCTATTTAATAAACCTTTGGAACAAATACAACATAACAACCACATTAATTCAGTAATTTCTGGTATAGCTGATTGACAATATAAAATTACATTCTTTGGATCTAATCCAATTGCTAACCAAGCTGCTAACATTTCTAATCTATACCGTTTTATTTTTTTAGGATTTTTTAATTTTATTAAAGCATGTAAATCTGCAATAAAACAATATGTTTTTATATTTCTATTTCTACTTACCTCAATTGTCGGACGCAATGCTCCAATATAATTTCCGATATGAGGAGCTCCATTAGGAGTAATCCCACTAATTACAGTAATCATTTAGATTCACGATAACAAACATGTCTACGTATTATTGGATCATATTTTTTTAATTCTAATTTTTTCGGATTAGTTCTTTTATAAGTTGAATAACAATGACCTGTACCTTTAGTGGAAACTAACTTTATTTTCTTTCTCACAACCAATTCTCCAATATATTTTTTTAATATTTTTTTAATATTTTTTCTATACCATATTTATCTATTATACGCATACCTTTAGTAGAAATACGTAATTTTATATGCCGTTTCTCATTCTTTATCCAAAACCGATGTTTTTGTAAATTTGGCATAAATCTTCTACGTGTTTTCCTATTTGAATGAGAAACATTATTACCTTGCATTGGCTTTTTATAAGTTACTTGACATCTTTTAGCCATTTTTATTCCTTATCTGTTAATATACTTTTTAATTTTTTTTATTGCACTTTTTTCTAATTGACGAATCCTTTCAGCTGATACCCCATAAATCGAAGCTAATTCATGTAATGTTGCTTTTTGTTCATTCAACCAACGTTGCTTTAAAATATCTCTTACACGTTCATCAAGTTTGTTTAAAGCTACATATAAGCGTCTATAAGCATATCTTTCAAAATCATATTTTTCTAATTGAATAGCAGGATCCAATCTTGAATCTTCAATATAATTAGAAGGATTTTGATATTTATCAAAATCTTCATCTTGCTTATTATCAAATCCATAATCTTGCGATGATAATCTACCTTCCATTTCTCTAACTACATTAGGATTAACATTAAGATCCTTAGCTATTGCTTTGATTTCATCATTATTTAACCAATTACAACGTTTTTTAGCACTTCTTAAATTAAAAAATAATTTCCTTTGAGATTTCGTAGTAGCTACTTTTACAATTCTCCAATTTCTTAAAACATATTCATGTATTTCAGCTTTAATCCAATGTATAGCAAAAGAAACTAAACGTACACCATGATCAGGATCAAATCGTTTTACTGCTTTCATTAACCCTACATTACCTTCTTGAATAATATCCGATTTCTGTAATCCATATCCTGAATAACTACGAGCAATATGAACTACAAAACGTAAATTAGACATTACTAAACAACGAGCTGCTTCTAAATCTCCTTTCTTTCTTAATCTTATCGCTAAATCCTGTTCTTCTTTAGCCGAAAGTAAAGGAATACCTATAACTGTTTGAATATAACCATTTATATTATTTTCTGGATAAATTTTTATCATAGCCTACTCATTTTTTTATTGAAATTATATCATAAATATGATTAATTATTATTAATATGATTAGATTAATTGGTGGTTGTAAAAAACGTAATTTACTTAACTTTCCATCTACAATAATTCCTGGTATTAGACCTACTTTAATTAATGTGCGAGAAACTTTATTTAATTGGATTAAAAATAATATAAAAAATAAAAATATTTTAGATTTATATGCAGGTAGTGGATCACTAGGATTTGAATCGCTCTCTAGAGGTGCAAAACATGTAGTTTTTCTTGAAAAAAATAAATATTTAGTTAATTTTTTATACATTAATAAAAACAAAATCAATCTTTTTAATTCTGTTAAAATTATAAAAACTAATTCTATTAATTACATTAATAATTTTGCCTTTCAATCCTTTGATATAGTTTTTATAGATCCACCTTTTTATAAAGGTTTAGTATACCCTAGCTGTAACTTATTAGAATCCAACGGTTGGCTTAATGATAATTCCTTTATATATTTAGAAGTAGAATCTAATTTAGATCTCTTCTTTTTACCTATTACATGGATCTTATATAAAGAACTTTCTTTTGGTAAATCTCATATACTTCTTTATCGTCGTTTTTCAAATTTTCAGACTACGCATCAAAGGAAAAAACAATACATCTCGAATTGATTCTTTATTTGTAAGTATCATAATAAGACGATCAATACCTACTCCTTCACCAGCTGTTGGAGGCATTCCATATTCTAATGCACGTATATAATCATTATCATAATAAATCATATCTTTAATATCTTTTTTTTTCATTTGTAATTTAAATCTTTTAGATTGTTCTATATAATCATTTAATTCAGAAAACCCATTAGCTATTTCTCTACCCCCTATAAATAATTCAAATCTTTCTGTTATATTTTGATTTTTATCTTTACTTCTCGCTAAAGGACTAACTTCAACAGGATATGAAGTAATAAACGTTGGTTTTATTAATTTTCGTTCTACAATTACTTCAAATATTTTATTAAGCAATAAACCATAATTCTTATAATTATCTACAATAATTCCAATCCGTTTAGATAAATCAAGCAATTTTTCTAAATTATCTAAATCCGAGTTAATAATTGAAAAATTTTTACCATACTTTATTATAGATTCTCGCATACTTAAACAATCAAAAGGTTCTGATAAATCAATATTTATTTTTTTTCCTATATTAATTTTAGTTGTACCTAACGTTTCATTAGCTACAAATCTAATCATATTTTCTGTAATTCCCATCAAATCCTTATAATCTGCAAAAGCCCAATAAAACTCTAACATAGTAAATTCCGGATTATGCCAAGTTGATATACCTTCATTACGAAAATTTTTATTAATTTCAAATACACGTTCCAAACCACCAACTACCAAACGCTTTAAATAAAGTTCAGGAGCAATACGTAAATACATTTTTATATTTAATGAATTATTATAAGTTACAAATGGTTTTGCTAATGCTCCCCCTGGAATTGAATGTAATATAGGTGTCTCTACTTCCATAAAATCAAGTTCATTTAAAAATTTTCTAATAGACGATATAACACGTGTACGAATACTAAATATTTCACGTACTTCTTTATTCATAATTAAATCTAAATATCTATAACGATATCTAATTTCTTGATCTTTTATACCATGAAATTTATCTGGTAAAGGCCTTATACTTTTAGTTAATATATAAGCTTCTTTTACTAATAAATAAAGTTCACCTTTATTAGATTTATTAATTACCCCTATTGCTCCAATAATATCACCAATATCCCAATCTTTAATATTTTTATGCAATTCCTTAGAAATTATTTTTTTATCTATATAAAGCTGAATATTACTACTTACATCTTGTATAACTATAAAAGGCCCCCTTTTACGCATAATACGTCCTGCTACTGATGTTGTATATTTTAATTTTACTAATTCTTCTTTTTTCTTTTCTCCAAACTTGTTTTTCAAATTACTTGATATGCTATCACGACGAAAATCATTAGGAAATGCACTTTTTCCATTTTTTTTTGCTTTTTCACGTAATACCTTTAGCTTATCAACACGTTCTTTTATTAAATAATTTTTTATAATCATTTATAATCCTTGCTTAAGACTTGCCTCTATAAATAAATCTAAATCACCCTTTAATACTTTTTCACAATTATTATTTTGTATTCCTGTACGTAAATCTTTAATTCTCTGAGCATCTAATACATATGATCTAATTTGATTACCCCAACATATTCCTGCTTTATTTTTTTCTATTTTCTTTTTTTCATTTTCCCTTTTCTGTTTTTCCAACTCATATAATTTTGTTTTTAACATTTTCATTGCACGTTCTTTATTACTGTGTTGAGATCTTTCTGTTTGACATGAAACAACTATTTTAGTTGGTATATGCGTAATTCTAACAGCAGAATCAGTAGTATTTACATGTTGACCACCTGCCCCACTAGATCTATAAGTATCAATTCTTAATTCTTCTATATTTATATCTATTTTTAAATTTTTTTCAATTTCTGGATAAATAAATACTGATGCAAATGAAGTATGACGACGTTTACTTGAATCAAAAGGACTTTTACGTACTAAACGATGAATTCCTTTTTCTGTACGTAACCATCCAAATGCATATTCCCCTTTTATATGAATAGTTGCAGATTTTATGCCAGCTATTTCACCTATATTTAAATTTACTATTTCTGTTTTTAAATTATGACTTAAAGCCCATCGTAAATACATACGTAATAACATATTTGACCAGTCTTGTGATTCTATACCACCCGAACCCGATTGAATTTCTACATAAGCATTATTTCTATCCCTTTTACCTGAAAATATACGAATACATTCTAATTTTGATAATTCTTTTTCTAATCTTCTTATTTCTTCTTTTATTGAACTTAACGTTTTTTCATCTGATTCCATTATAGCTAACTGTAATAGCTCAGTATTATTCAATATTTCCTTATTAATTTTTTTTATAACATTTTTTTTTAATTTATATTCATCAAAAATAATCCTTAATTTTAGAAAAACTGTTATATAAATTTTTTATTTTAATTTTTATTATTTGTATATCATCATAATATCGCAACATAAATATATTTGTATCCTTAAATTACACTAAACATATAACTATGTACATTATTAATATTAGCAGGTAAGATACAATATCTCTCTTCTTTTTTTAATAATTCTTTAATTGAATTAGGTACTTGTATTTCAATTCCAGCTTTTATAATTGTATCATAAAATTTCGCAGGATGAGCTGTAGCCATAGTTATCATAGGTATTTCTGGATAATTATTACATCTTTCTGCTGCCATTAAACCAATAGCTGTATGCGGATCAACAATAATTCCATTACGTTTATAAATATCACTTATAACAGATAAAATAGTTTTATCATTTACACTTGTACTATAAAATAAATTTCTTAATTTCTTTAAAGGCTTTTCGTCTATTATAGTATAATTTTCATTATTAAATTTATTAAATAAATTTTTAATAGCATTTGAATTTTTATTATAAGCATAAAATAATAAACGTTCAAAATTAGAAGAAACAACTATATCCATAGCTGGTGCTATAGTATTAACTAATTCCCTTCTAGAAAAATCATTATACTCTATTATACGATGAAGGATATTATTAACGTTAGTTGCAATTACTAATTGCCTAATAGGTAATCCCATTTTATAAGCTATATATCCTGCAAAAATATTTCCAAAATTGGCTGAAGGTACAGTAAAACTTATTTCCCTATAGGGAGCACCAACTGAAATTGCTGAAACTATATAATATACTGTTTGTGCTAAAATACGTGCCCAATTTATTGAGTTTATAGCAATTAACCTTCTTCCTTTAATAAAACAACTTTTATTAAAACTTTCTTTAACTATAGCCTGTGCATCATCAAAATTTCCTTTTATAGCTATATTATGTACATTATCTTTTTTTACTGTAGTCATCTGTCTTCTTTGTATTTCTGATATCATTTTATTAGGATGTAAAATGAATATTTCTAAATTTTTACAATCACCAAAACCTGAAATAGCAGCTGATCCTGTATCTCCTGAAGTTGCACCCATAATAACTGCTTTTTCACCACGTTTTTTTAAAAAATAATCAATTAAATTACCCATTAATTGTAAAGCTATATCTTTAAATGCTAATGTAGGACCATTAAATAATTCTAATACAAATTTATTTTTACCTATTTGCTTTATTGGCACTATTGCATCATTACAAAACCTTGTATAACTTTTTTTTATTAAATCTTTTAACTGTTTATCATCAATATCATCAATAAAAAGACGCATTATACGAAATGCTGCTTCAGCATATGAACAATTATTTAATTCTATAAAATCTTTATGCGAAATTTTAGGTATTCTTTCTGGAACATACAAACCACCATCACTAGCTAAACCCGTCATTACTGTTTCTTCAAAAGAACTTACAGGTGCTTCCCCGCGAGTACTAATGTAACGCATTCTTTACCATCCCCCTCAATATTTTTTCAGAATGTAACAACTTAAATTTTTTCAACCCTAATTCTAGTTATATGTCCTACTATCCCATTTGTAGATTCTATTTTACCTATAGCTAACTTCATATTTGATTCTTTTGTACTATAAGTTAATATAATAATAACAATTGAACTTACCGTTTTTATTTGTATTAAATGCTTAATTCGAATTCCTTGTTTATAAAAAATATTTGCTACCTGTCCTATCATATTAAAACTAAGAAGCATAAATCTCAAATAATATTCTGTAATAATTTGATCTATTGGTAAAATAGGTAACTTTTCCATATTACTAAAAGCTAAATAATGATCTCTAGATACATCTAATAAATCTGCTACAATAGCTGAAGCTGTTGGTTCTGAACCTGCCCCTATACCTACGTATAATGTCGCTCCTACCGCATCACCATTTATTTCTATTGCATTTTTTACTCCCTTTACATTAGATATTAATCTTTTTTTTGGTATCATTACCGGATGTACTCTTAATTCTATTCCCTTTTTCTTACGTTTAGAAATACCTAAATGTTTTATATTATATCCTAATTTCTCTGCTTGTTTTACATCTTCTATAGTTATACCTTTAATACCTTCAATATAAATTTTTTCAAATTGTAAAGGAATACCATAAGCTATAGACGCTAAAATTGTTAATTTCTGTGCAGTATCAATCCCTTCTATATCTAATGTTGGATCTTCTTCCGCATATCCTAATACTTTAGCTTTATTTAGTATTTCTTCACCAGCTATCCCATTTTTCATCTTTGTAAGTATATAATTTACTGTACCATTAATAATTCCAGCTATACTATTAATACGATTTGCACATAAACCCTCACGTAAAGATTTAATTATTGGTATCCCTCCTGCTACTGCTGCCTCAAAAGCTACCATTACCCCTCTTTTTTCAGCAGCACAAAAAATTTCTTTACCCTGTATTGCAATCATTGCTTTATTTGCTGTAACAACATGCTTTTTATTATTAATAGCTTCTACTACAAGCTTTCTAGCTACCTTTCCCCCCCCAATTAATTCCACTACGTAATCCACCTTATGGTTACGTACAACTTCAAAAATATTTCTCGTTACCTTACTACCTGTTAAATTACAAATTTGATTATCACTACGTGTACCTATCTGTTCTATTATAATTGGACGACCTATTCTACGAAATATTTCATTATAATTTCTTTTTAATATATTAAATGTCCCTCCACCTACAGTTCCTAAACCACAAATACCTATTCGTATCAATTTCCTATTCCCCCAAATCTTAACTTATTTTTTCTTTAATACGTGCCGCTTTACCTTTACGATCACGAAGATAGTACAATTTAGATTTACGAACATCACCTTTACGATTAATTTTTATACTAAATATACTTGTACTATAAGTATTAAATGTACGTTCTATACCTATTCCATTAGTTATTTTACGTACTGTAAAAGAAGAATTTAAACCCCTATTACGCTTACCAATAACTATTCCTTCAAAAGCTTGTAATCTTTCAATTGAACCTTCAATAACCTTTACTTGTACTATAACTGTATCTCCATTTCTAAAGTTTTGAATTCTTTTATTTTTCATTTGTTCTAATTCTATTGCTTGAATCAATTTATTCATACTCATATTCCACTCCATATTCTTTTTAATATATCTGGACTACTTTCTTTTAATTAATGACGTCTAATAATTCCTTTGTCTGCTACTGTTATTCTACCTTTTTTTATATTTACATTATTAATAACACTAGTCGGTAAAAAATATTCTTTTGATTCTTTATTTTTTACTACTAAAACATCATTATTACCTGTTACAAAAATATAATTTACCTTCCCTATATATTTTTTTTCTTTATTTAAAACTCTTAATTTTGCAATTTGATACCAATAATACTCCCCTAAAGGTAATTTAGGTAATATATTTTTTGGTAATTTTATTAAAGATCCAATAATTTTTTTAGCTTTTTCACGTGTTTTAATTCCATATAATTGCACAATAATAAATCTATTAACTAAACGTATACGCTTTACTTTAAAATATATATTTTTTCCTTTTATTTCTAATATCCATAATCTACTATAATCTATTATGTTACATCTTGGATTTGTATAAGAGTATATTTTCATCCACCCTTTAACACCATAAGACTTAGCTATACTTCCCATAATTATATTCACTTTTTATCTTTATTATTTTTTTTTAATAAAGATAAAACCCTATCAGAAATTTTTGCCCCTTTATTTTTCCAATAATATAATCTAATACTATTAATACTAAATCTTTTTTCACCTATAACTAAAGGATTAAAATATCCTAATTTTTCAATAAACTTTCCATCACGTGATCTTCTAGAATCTTTAACATAAATATGATAAAATGGCCTATTTTTACAACCACAACGCGACATACGTATTTTCACCATAAAACTAACTCCCTACTTTTTCAACTTATTAATTTTTATTCTTATCTATAATTTTATTTTTGTAAATCCATGGCATCATACTACGTAATTTATTTCCAATTTTTTCAATCTTATGCTCAGAATTAATACGACGTTTTGTTTTAAGTAACGTAAATCCTGATTTTTTTTCAATAATAAATTCTTTAGCAAATTTCCCATTTTGTATACTATCTAATACTTTTTTCATAACTTTTTTAGTTTCCTTATTAATAATTTTTGGTCCTGTTACATAATCCCCATATTCAGCTGTATTAGATATGGAATAACGCATATCCCCCAATCCACCTTCATATATTAAATCAACTATAAGTTTTAATTCATGCAAACACTCAAAATAAGCCATTTCTGCTGAATATCCCGCTTCTACTAAAACTTCAAAACCTGCTAATATTAATGATGATACTCCCCCACACAATACTGCTTGTTCTCCAAATAAATCTGTTTCAGTCTCTTCTTTAAATGTAGTCTGAATAATACCTGCTTTCCCACTTCCAATAGCACTTGCATAAGATAAAGCTATATCTTTAGCCTTACCTGATTTATCTTTATAAATAGCAATAATACTAGGGACTCCACCACCTTGTATATAAGTAGTACGTACTGTATGTCCTGGAGCTTTTGGCGCTACTAATATAACATCTATATCTTCCCTAGGCGAAATTTGTTGATAATGAATATTAAAACCATGAGCAAAAATTAATACTGCACCACTTTTTAAATTATTTTCTACATAACGATAATAAAGTTTTTTTTGCACTTCATCTGGAACTAACATAACTACAATATCTGCATCTATAATAGCTTTTTCTATTACTTCTACTTTTAATTTAGCTACTTCAGCTTTTTTCCATGATTTTGAACCTTTATATAACCCCACCGTTATATTTACTCCTGAATCTTTTAAATTATTAGCATGGGCATGCCCTTGTGATCCATAACCTATAACCACTACTTTTTTTTCTTTAATTAAAGATCTCTTACAATCTTTATCGTAATATATTTTCATTTTCTTTTACCTTTTCTAATTCTCTTTTTACTTCTCTTTTTACTTCTCTTTTTACTTCTCTTTTTACTTCTCTTTTTACTTCTCTTTTTACTTCTCTTTTTACTTCTCTTTTTACTTCTCTTTTTACTTCTCTTTTTACTCACTCAACACACGAGTAATCCCTGAAACTCCTGTACGAACTACTTCTGAAATACCTTCTATTGCATTAATAAATGCATCTAATTTATCTTCATCTCCAGTTATTTGTATTATATAATCTGTTGTCGTTACATCTACAATATTAGCTCTAAAAATATCTGTGATCCTTTTTATTTCTGCTCTCCTATCATCTGTATATGCTTTTACTTTTACTAACATTAATTCTCTAGCAATATGAGATACTTCTGTTAAATCTAATATTTTCACTACATCTACTAATTTATTCAACTGTTTTATAATTTGCTCAATTACACATGCATCTCCATTAGTTGTTAATGTCAATCTAGATAAGGTTATATCTTCTGTATGAGCTACATTAAGAGTTTCAATATTAAAATTCCGTTGTGAAAATACTCCAACTATTTTAGATAATGCCCCTGGTTCATTCTCCAATAATATTGATATAATATGACGCATCAATTATTACTCCGCTTTTGAAAGTAACATATCATTAATAGCTCCTAATGGTTTTTGCATAGGATATACATGTTCATGTGGATCAATATAAATATTTATAAATACTAGCTCCTTTTTATTTAAAAATACTTTTTCTAAAGCTGCTTCCAAGTCTTCTATTAATTTTACCGTTATAGCTTTAAATCCATATGCTTCAAATAATCTATGAAATTCAGGTAACGATTCTACATAAGAATTAGCATAACGTGACTTATAATTTATATCTTGCCATTGCCTAACCATACCTAAAGAACCATTATTTAAATGTATAATTTTCAATGAAATATCAAATTGTTTACATGTTGATAATTCTTGCATCATCATTTGAAAACTTCCTTCTCCAGTAACTAATACCACTTGGGAATCAGGAAAACTTAATTTTACCCCCATAGCTGCTGGTAAACCAAACCCCATTGTTCCTAAGCCTCCCGAAGTTATCAATCTATTAGGTTTATTAAATTTATAATATTGTGCTGTAAACATTTGATGTTGACCAACATCAGTTGCTATATAAGCATCTCCTTTTGTTATTTTATATACAGCTTCAATTATTTGTTGAGGTTTAATTAAATCTCTACTATAAGATTGTTTATATAATTTACCATCTCTATTTGATATCCATTTATTTATACATTTCCACCACTTTTCTAATTTTTTTTTTCTATTTTCAATATTTCTTTCATTCTTATAACTCTTCTTAATTTTTTTCAACATTTCTGTTAATACATTAATAGCAGACCCTACAATAGGTATATCTGCCACTATAGTTTTAGAAATAGAACATGGATCAATATCTATATGAATTACTTTAGCATTAGGGCAAAATTTTTCTGTATTATTTGTTACCCTATCATCAAATCTAGCACCAATACAAAAAATAAGATCTGAACTATGCATAGCATTGTTAGCTTCAAACGAACCATGCATTCCTGGCCAACCTATACATTGAAAATCACTTTGCGGATATGCACCAATACCCATTAATGATGTAACCACAGGTATAAAAACTATTTTAGCAAAGTTTTTTATTATTTTACTAGCTTTACCTGTTATTGCTCCACCACCAACAAATAATACAGGCCGTTTTGCTTTAAATAATAATTTTAATGCTTTTTTTATATTTTCTTTACTCTTACAATTTTCTTTATTCTTAGATCTTATTTTTATATTTTTTGGATAAATATACTCATAAACTTCATTAGGTGATGTCATATCTTTAGGTATATCTACTAATACTGGCCCTAATCTACCTGTACTAGCTATATAAAATGCTTTTTTTAATACTATAGGAATATCTGCAGTATCCCGAATAGTAAAACTATGTTTTACTATTGGCCTAGTTACACCAACTATATCTGTTTCTTGAAATGCATCTTCTCCTATTAATTTACTTACAACTTGACCACAAAGTATTACCATAGGTATCGAATCCATATACGCTGTAGCAATACCAGTAACTGCATTAGTAGCACCAGGTCCTGATGTTACTAATACCACACCTGTTTTTCCACTAGCTCTTGCATATCCATCCGCCATATGCGTAGCTGCTTGTTCATGACGAACTAAAATATGTTGAACATCATTTTGACGAAATAACGCATCATAAATATGAAGAGCTGCTCCACCTGGATAACCATATACATATTTTACACCTTCATCCTTTAGAAAGCGTATAATCATATCAGCACCTGATAACAATTCCACTTTGAAGCTCCTTTTAATATAATAACTTTCTTTTTTTAGTTTATAACATAGTTCTATTAATTACAATTTTTTTATGCTAATATACTTTTTATTTACTTTAATTTCTTTCGGATAAATATGTTATTAGAATATATACATTCCGTTATAATTTGTTTTATAACTTTATTACCTGTAGCTAATCCACTAACCAGTACTACTTTATTACTAACATTGGGTAATAACTTAAACCCTTATGAACGTAAAAAACAAATATATTTGGCTACTTTTTATGTAGCTATTATTATGCTTATTTGTTTTTATGCAGGTAATGAAATAATAAATGCTTTTGGTGTTTCTATTAATGCACTACGTATTACTGGAGGTATAATTTTATCTTATATTGGATTTAACATGTTATTTACTTTAAATCATAATGAACAACCTATAAAAGAAAAACCAAATATATCTTTGGTTCCACTTGCTTTACCTGGTACCGCTGGACCTGGTACTATCGCTTTAATTATTAGTTCATCTTCCAAATTACCTTCAACAATAATGATACATTGTGTTATATTTACTGTTACTGCCTTAATTTCCTTTGTTTTTTTAATTAGTTTATTAAGTGCTAATAAACTTTTTAAATTACTTGGTAATTCGGGTATTGATGCTATTTCTCGTATTATGGGTTTTTTATTAATTTCTATGGGAGTACAATTTATAATTACCGGTTTACAAGTATTATTGAAATTTTAATTTACTAAATACAATTTGATCCTTTTCAACAATAACCTTAATTCTATCTCCTGTAATAATTTTTCCATATAATATTGCTTTTGATAAAGGATTTTCTAACAAATTTTGAATTGCTTTTTTTAAATGTTTTGCTCCATATACTGTATTAAAACCCATACGTGATATTTTTTCTATAGCATCTTGTGAAATTTCTAATTGTAGTTTTTTTATAGCTAAACTCTTTATCAATTTCTTAATTTTAATATAAGCAATATTATTAATTTGATTAATAAATAATGAATTAAATACTACTATTTCATCAATAATGTTTATAATTTCTGACTTCAAATGAACATTAACTAATTCCATAACTACCAACTTCCTTTCATTATATGTTTCTCCAGAAAATCTATTAATAACTTCATATCCTAGATTTGACGTCATAACAAGAATTGTCTTTCTAAAATCTATCTTTTGTCCCTTACCATCAGTTAAGATACCAACTTTTAATATTAGTAGCAATATCTTATATATATCAGTATGAGCCTTCTCTATTTCATTCAACAATATGACTGAATAAGGTTTTATACGTACCTTTTCTGTTAACTCACCCCTTAATCTTATTACAGAATACTTATCCATAAATTCTGACATATTAATACGTACTATTGATTCTTCTGTATTAAAAATAATCTCAGCTAAAGCTTTACATAATTCTGTTTTTCCTACACCTTTAGGACCAAGAAATAAAAAAGACCCTTTATTTTTATTATGTTCAATAATCCTAGTAATATAACGCCTACGTACTGCATTAGAAACTGCCTGTACTGCTTCACTTTGACCAATTACTCTTTTTTGCAAAACTTCTTCCATTTTTATAATTTTTTCTCTTTCTCCTTCTAATATCTTAGCCATAGGTATACCTGTTAACCTTGAAACTACTTCTGCTATTTCTTCTTCAGTTAATTTAGATCTTAACAAATTTAATATATTATTTGCTTTTTTAAATGTGGGTATTCTTTCCGACAATTTTACAATATCTTTATTCCTACGAGCTCCTTCCCTTTTTAATTTAGCCGTTCCCTTTAAAATATATTTTTCTGTTTTCCAAATTTTTTCTACTTCTGAATATTCCTTACTAAGTTCTTTTATCTTATTTTCCAATATCTTTAAAATTTTCTTATAATATTTATCATTTTCTCTTTTAATAGCTTCCCTTTCTATTTTTAGTTTAATCAAATGACGTTCCATTTTCTCCATTATTTCTGGTTTATAATCTATCTCTATACTAATTCTAGAAGCCGCCTCATCTATTAAATCCATTGCCTTAACAGGTAACTTTCTGTCAGTAATATAACGATTTGATAATTTTGCTGCTGCTATAATCGCTCCATCTGTTATCTTGACACTGTGATGAATTTCATATCTTTTTTTTAAACCACGTAATATAGCGATTGTATCTTCTTCTGAATGTTCATCTACCTTTATTTTTTGAAACCTTCTTTCTAATGCATAATCTTTTTCTATATATTTTCTATACGCCTCTACTGTTGTAGCACCAATACAATGTAAATCACCTCTATATAATACTGGTTTTAACATATTAAAAAAACCTGATACAATATTGTCTATAAATAATAATACATCTCTACCTTCTTTTTTTCTTAATTCCTTTATCCTCTCTTCATATTTTGCTTCAACCATTAATGCTCCCATATCAATAGAAAATACTTTTTTATTTTTTATACTTTCTGGAACCTCACCATTAAGAATACGGTTAGCTAATCCCTCTAAAATAGCTGTTTTACCCACCCCTTTTTCACCGATTAAAAGAGGATTATTTTTCTTACGTCTCTGTAATACCTGAATAATTCTACGAATTTCCTCCTCCCTACCAATTACTGAATCCAATTTTCCTTCTGACGCACTTTTTGTAAGATCCCTAATATACTTTTCTTTTTTTTTTTCAAAAACAATATCATTACCACCTATTATTTGAGAAATTTCTAACTTCACCTTTTGTTTATTTAATCCAGCATTAATTAATAACTTACTTACTTTATTATTTAGTTTCAATGCTGCCAACAAAACTAATTCACTATAAATAAATTTATAATCCTTAATTTTAGCTTCTATATATGCTAAATTAAATAATCTTATAACATCCTTCCCCATCAATACCTTTCCATCAACTTTCACAAGTTTAGGTAATAAACTAAGTTTTAGCTGTAAATATTTATTAATTGTTATAATATCTCCTCCATTTTTTATAATTAATGATTTAAATATATCTTCTTTTATTAAAGTAAGTAAAATATGTACTGTATGTAATTTTTTTTGATAGTTTATAATAGCTAATGATTTAGCTGAATATAATGCATTTTTCAATTTATTAGTTAATCTATCTAATCTCATATATATTTTTTACTCATTGTATATATTTTATTATTACGCAATATATTTAATAATATTTTCATATCTTTTGGTACTTTTATTTTTATTTTTACTTTTTCTTTTTTTGTAGGATGTTGAAAAATTAAACAATGAGCATGTAAAGCTTGCCTTTTAAACTTAGGTAATATTTTTTTGTTTAAATATATTGAATCACCTATTAATGATATATTTATATATTCCATATGTACTCTTATTTGATGAGTACGCCCGGTTTCTAACCAACAACGTATATAAGTATGTAACTTAAATCTTTCAATTACTCTATAATGTGTTATTGCTAATTTCCCATCACTTCTTACTATTTTCCGTTTTCTATTTTTAAAATGACGACCTATTTGTGCTTTTATACATCCACCTATAAATAATTTCCCTATTACTAGTGCATCATATTCTCTAATTATGCTTTTATCTTTAATTTGTTTAATTAATTGTTTATATGTTACTAATGTTTTAGCTATTAGTAATAAGCCACTAGTCTCTTTATCTATACGATGTACCAACCCTGCTCTTGGCATTTTAATTAATTCTGTATTATTCTTATGATACAATAGTGCATTAACTAATGTTCCTTTTATATTACCTTTTGAAGGATGTACAACTAAACCATGTTTTTTATTTATAATCATTAAATCTTTATCTTCATAAATTATGTCTATTTTAATATCTTCTGGTTTCAATACTTTTTCAACAAAGTAATCCTTATTAATTGATAATAGTACAATACATTGGCCTTCATTAATTTTAGTCTTTGGCTTAGCTGGATAACCATCTACTATTAATTTTCTATGATTAATAAACTTTTTTATTTTTTCTCTAGTAATATTAAATAATTCTCTTGATGCTTTATCTAATCTCATACCTTGCATATTACTTGAAATATATTTAATAGTTATCATATTAAACTTATAAACCCACCTATCATTATCGAAATATCAGCTATATTTAATACTAAATAATATTTATCTAACCAATGAACTGACAAAAAATCAATAATATAACCATGACCCAATTTATCTATTATATTACCTATAGTACCACCAATAATTAATTCATAACATCCATAATTTTTTTTTATCCATATTAAAAAACCAATCCCTAAAATACAAATGCAACTATTAAAACTGCTATTATTATGTAACAAAGTTAAATTTAAATTTTTATTAATTCTTATGATTATTCCATCATTTAACCAATTATTCACAATTAATTTAGTACTAAAATCCAAAATTATTATTATAAAACTTAACCTAATATTCATACATATAAACGTACCTCACCTGGTCCTCCTGGTAAATTAGCAATTGATCTAGCACATAATGTAGGATGCTCCTTATCTTTACCTACATCTGGTAATCTTTCCCAACTACGTTCACATTTTTTGTAATTACTTTTTTCTACTAATACTTGTAAACCTGCTAAATCTGTTACTTTGGCACTTTTCTTAATACCTTTTTTTAAATAAGCTGCTGATGTAATTAAAACAAAACGCAATTCTCCTCTCAATCTTGATAATAATTTATAATAAGTATCGTTTACATATAAAGTAACATTAGCATCTAAAGAACTTTTAATTACTTTTTTATTACGATAAACTTCTAAACATTTATTTACTTCATTTTTTACTGCTATAATTCTTTCCCAAAATTCACGTCCCATAGTAGCATCTTTAGGTAATGTAATTAATTTTCTATAATAAGTTTCTAACAAAATACTTGATTTATAACGTTTTCCAGGTAAGTTTTCATAAATTTCTTCAGCTGTAAATGAACAGATTGGTGTGATCCAACGAGACATAGCTTCAACTATATGATATAATGCTGTTTGACAACTTCTACGATATAAAGAATTATTTTGAGTAGTATATTGGCGATCTTTAATTATATCTAAATAAAAACTTCCCATATCTCTTGTACAAAAAAGATAAATTTGTTGATAGATTTCAATAAACCGATAATTTTTATAAGCTTTTTTTATCCTTTTTTGCAATATTGCCGCTCTATCTAAAGCCCATCTATCTAAAGCCAACATTTTTTCTGGAACTATAATATTCTTATATGGATCAAACCCTCTTAAATTAGCCATCATAAACCTTGTTGTATTACGTATCCTTCTATATGAATCAGAAATACGTTTTATAATTTCTTCTGACATAGTCATTTCTGATTCATAATCATTTGAAACTACCCATAAACGTAAAATATCAGCACCATATTTTTTTATTATTTTTTGTGGAGAAATTACATTACCTATTGACTTGGACATTTTCCGCCCTTTATAATCTACAGTAAAACCATGACTTAATAATTCTTTATACGGTGCATACCCATCAATAGCTGCTCCAGTAATCAAGGATGTATGAAACCACCCTCTATATTGATCTAATCCTTCTACATACAAATCCGCCTTATCTTCTATAAAATTAGACCCGCGCATTACATGATAATGCGTAGTTCCAGAATCAAACCAAACATCTAAAATATCAGTTACTTTTTTATATTCTATAGCTTCATCTCCAATAATTTCACAACTTTTTATTTTCATCCATGCTTCACTACCTTCTTGTTCTACTTTTTTTGCAATTCTTTCCATAATCTCTATTGTACGTTTATGTAATAAACCTGTTTTTCTATGTACAAAAAATGGTATTGGTACGCCCCAACTTCTTTGCCTAGAAATACACCAATCTGGTCTATTACTAATCATGTTATATAAACGTTTTTTTCCATTATAAGGATAAAATTTTACTTTTTTTATACTTTCTAAAGCTTTTTTACGTAATGATTTTTTACCCACATCCATTCCAATAAACCATTGCTCAGTAGCCCTTTTAATTAACGGTTTTTTATGACGCCAACAATGCATATAACTATGTACTATTTTTTCTTTAGCTAGTAATGCTTTACTATTCTTCAATTTTTCTATAATTTCTGAATTAGCTTTCCATATTAACTTTCCTCCAAATCTAGGTAACGATTTAATGTAAACTCCATTACCTTTAACTAACTTTAACATATTTTCATTATATTTAAGCTTACTATAAGCAATAAAATCTTCTTCTCCATATGCAGGAGCCGAATGTATTATTCCTGTTCCTGTTTTTATATCTATATAATTTACTATATATATAGTAGTTATTCTATCGTAAAATGAATCTATATTATGTAAAGGATGCTTAAACCTAATTGTTTCTAAATATTTTCCATAGTTTTTAGCAATTATTTTTCCTTTTAATTTATATCTACTTAAACATTTCTCAACTAATTTTTCTGCTAAAATTATAAATCTATCACCTACATCTACCAAAGCATAAAGACAATCAGCGAGCACATGTAAGGCTTGATTAGCTGGAATGGTCCAAGGTGTGGTTGTCCAAATTACTACTTCTATTGGTTTTTCTATACTAATACCAAATATTTTTACTAACTTATAATTATCAATACTTAAAAAAGCCACATCTATTGCTTCTGATTTTTTTTCTAAATACTCTACTTCTGATTCTGCTAAAGCTGATTCACAATCAAAACACCAATTTACTGGTTTTAATCCTCTAAAAACGTAACCTTTTTTTACCATTACAGATAAAGATCTTATTATCCCAGCTTGATTAATAAAATCCATTGTACGATATGCCTTATCCCAATCACCTAATATACCTAACCTAATAAAATCTACTTTTTGACTAGAAATTTGTTTCTCTGCGTATTTCCGACAATCATGAATAATTTTTTTTGATGTTAATTTTTTACCTTTATTATTTTTTTCTATTTTCTGTTCGATAGGTAAACCATGACAATCCCATCCTGGTACATACCATGAATCATAACCTTCTAAATTTTTAGATTTTATAATTATATCTTTCAGTATTTTATTTACTGCATGACCTATATGAATTCTACCATTAGCATAAGGTGGACCATCGTGTAAAATAAATTTTTTACAACCTTTACGAGTTTTACTTAATTTTTTATAAATTTCCATTTTTATCCATTTTTTCAAACGAATAGGTTCTTTTATAGATAAATTCCCTCTCATTGGAAATTTTGTATTTGGTAAATTCAATGTATTTTTATAATTTTTTTTTTCTACTTCCATAAATCAATTACTAACCTTTAAATTCTCTTTTAATTTTTAAATTCAGCCTACTTTTTATACGTGCTGATTTTCTCTTTGAGATAATGTTTTTATCAGCTATCCTATCAATAACCGATTGTGCTTTATAAAATTCCTCCATAGACAACTTATATTTTTTTAATTTAATTGCTTTTAATACCCGCTTAATAAAAGTACGTACCATTGAACGTTTACTTGAATTCTGTTTACGTCTTACTTCTGACCGTATAGCTCTTTTTTTTATTTTATCCATTCTTTCCTCTTTTCAAATAAATAAATGCTGATTTCATTAATTCATAACATCCATAATTTTTTTTAGCCGATATAAAAAACACATTCTTCTTAGCCCTCCAATATAACCCTTTAATAACAGTTTCTATTAATTGTTTTTTCTTATATTTAGGAATCCTATCTAACTTATTCAATACTAACCACCTCGGTATGTTAACCATATCAATATATATTTTTTTTATTTCACTAATCATACCTAATGTAACTTCTATAATATTATTATCCATAACATCTATTATATGAAATATAATTCTTATACGAGTAAAATGTTTTATAAATTTTAATCCCAAACCTACACCTTTATAAGCACCAATAATTAATCCTGGTACGTCTGCCATAATAAAACCTGCTTTCTTATTTAATTTTACTAAACCTAAATAAGGTCTTAATGTAGTAAATGGATAACTTGCTACTTTTGGTAATGCTGAAGTAACCGATCTAATTAAGGTTGATTTACCTGCATTAGGTAAACCTAATAATCCTACATCAGCTAGCAATTTCAATTCCATATATAATTTCCGATATTCTCCTACTGTACCTTTCCTAATTTTACTTATTTTTTTTTTTAAATTACCAATTCCACTATTTCCACCTTTAGCAACCTTAATTTTTTGCCTATGATTTATAATATCTCCTATTAATTCCCAAGTTTGAGCATCTCTTAATATTGTGCCAATTGGTACCTTTATATAAATATCTTTACCTTTTATTCCATTCTTTTTTTTAGATTTTCCATTTTTCCCATTTTCTGCTTTATAAACTTTTTTATAATTCAAATAAATCAATGTATTTAAAGCTTTATCTCCTATACAAAAAATATTCCCTCCATTCCCTCCATTCCCTCCATCTGGACCACCTTTTTTTATAAGTTTTTCTCTACGAAAACTTAAACATCCGTTACCACCTTTACCTGCTTCAATTACAATCCAAGCTTCATCTATAAATTGCATACCCTAACACTTGTACGTTTACCTTTTTTATCATATTTAATATACCCATTTCTTAATGCAAATAATGTATGATCTTTTCCTATACCTACCCCATTCCCCGCATGAACTTTCGTACCCCGTTGTCTTACAATTATGTTACCTGAATTAACAGATTGTCCTCCATACAACTTTATACCTAACCTTTTAGAATGTGAATCTCTTCCATTTCTTGAGCTACCTGCCGCTTTTTTTTGAGCCATTAAATCAATTTCCTTTTATTTTAATAATCTTAATTTCAGTAAACCATTGTCTATGTCCTTGTTGTTTCATATGATGTTTCCGTCTTTTAAAATGTATTATTTTTATTTTTTTTTCTCTTTTATGTGCAATTATCTCTGCACTAACCTTAGCTTTATTAACAAATGGTTTTCCTATTTTTATTTTATTATTTTTTTCATCAAGCAAAAGTACTTGATTTATTTCAACTACTTCTCCAATTTCTAATTTTACTTTTTCTATTTTTATTTTTTGTCCTTCCTTTACAATATATTGTTTACTACCACATTTTATAACTGCATACATTATTTTTTTCATTATCATACCTAATATTTTTTTTATTTAAAAAGGTATTTCATCATCAAAATTATCATCTTCTATATTTTTTTTAACTACTTTACTACTTTTAGTTTTTTCAACCTTTAAATCTAGAAGTTGTATATCACTAGCAACTATTTCTGTAATATACCGTTCTTGCCATTTTCTTGTTTGTAAACGTCCTTCAATATAAACACGTGAACCTTTTTTTAAATATTGTTGTACTATAGATGCCAACTTATTAAATACTACAATTGTATGCCATTCTGTACGTTCTTTTTTCTGTCCACTCTGCTTATCTTTCCAAGTATCTGTTGTTGCTATTCTAAAATTACATACTGTATTTCCTGAAGCCGAATAACGTATTGAAGGATCTTTACCTAAATTACCTATTAATATTACTTTATTCACACCACGTACCATCTTTTTTCTCCTTATTTTATTTGATTTTATTTGATTTTATTTGATTTTATTTGATTTTATTTGATTTTATTTGATTTTAAATTAATAATACTAATGCTATAGTAGCATTATCTCCATGTCTCAAACCACATTTTAAAATTCTTATATAACCTCCATTACGCATAACATAACGAGGACCTATTTCTTTAAATAATTTTCCTACAATTTCTTTAGATTTTATCTTATTAAATGCTAATCTACGATTATATACTGTATCTTTTTTAGATAAGGTAATTAACGGTTCTATATAAAAACGTAATTCCTTTGCTTTTGATAATGTTGTTCTTATTTTTTCATATTTTATTAACGATAAACATAAATTTTTAAACATAGATTTCCGATGTGATACACTCTTATTTAAATGACGACCCTTTTTACGATGACGCATATTTTTTACCTTTCCTTTATTAATTTTTTTTTCCAGGTGGCCATAAATCAATATGCATTCCTAATGATAAACCTCTAATCTTTAAAACCTTTTTAATTTCATTTAATGATTTTTTTCCAAGATTAGGTGTTTTTAATAATTCCACTTCTGTTCTTTTAACTAAATCGCCAATATAATAAATATTTTCCGCCTTAAGACAATTTGCACTTCTAACTGTTAATTCCAAATCATCAACTGGTAAAAGTAAAGCATGATCTATTTTTTTATCTTTTCTCCTTTCCACTTCTACCTCTTGTTTTTTTTCACATGATAAATCAACAAAAGCATCTAATTGATTTCTTAAAATAGTTGCCGACATACGTATTGCTTCTTCTGGATCTACTGTTCCATTTGTTTCTAACTCTATTATTAACTTATCCAAATCAGTATTTTGTTCTACTCTTGCTGCTTCTACAAAATATGCTACTCTCCTAACCGGACTAAAATTTGCATCTATTGGTATCCGACCAATTTTCATATCTGCTTTCTTACGTATATCAGCTGGTTCATACCCCATTCCTCTAACAATACGTAATTTCATATTAATTTCTCCATGATCATTTAAATGTGCAATAATCTGATCTGGATTTATTATCTCTACATCCTGACTTAACGTTATATCTCCTGCTTTTACTACCCCTGGACCTAATTTATTTAATAATAACTCTACATCATCACGACCATACATTTTTATTGCAATTTCTTTAATATTAAGAATAATTTCTATTACATCTTCTTTTATACCTTCTATTACACTATATTCATGTTGCACACCCTTTATTTCTGCTTCTATAACTGCACATCCTTGCATCGAAGATAACATAATACGGCGCAATGCGTTCCCTAATGTATGACCAAATCCACGTTCAAATGGTTCTAAAACTATTTTTGCATGATTTTTACTAATCTCTTCTACTTTTATATTACTAGGACGAATAAACTCTTTAACTGAACTCATAATATAATTACCTATTATTTACTTAGAATATAATTCTACAATTAACTTTGAGTTAATATCAGTAGATAACCCAATCCTTTCAGGTAAATATTTTACAATTCCTTCCATCTTTTTTACATCTACCTGAACCCATTTTACCCTATTAGCTATAGCCAGTGCATTTTTTATTCTTGTTTGATTCATAGATTTTTCCCTTACAGATATTATATCACCTATATTAATTTTATAAGAAGCTATATTTACTATTTTACCATTAACTTTAATAGCTTTATGATTTACTAATTGTCTTGCCTCTGCACGTGTAACACTAAATCCCATTCTATAAACTATATTATCTAATCTAGTTTCTAAACTTTGCAACAAGTATTCTCCTTTTGCACCTTTTTTTTTAGCTGCTTTTTTATAGTAATTTTTAAATTGTTTTTCTAATATTCCATAAATTCTACGAACTTTTTGTTTCTCACGTAACTGATTTCCATATTCTGTTATTCTAGTCCGATGTTTTTTATTTTGTCCCGGAATCTTATCTATTTTACATTTGTTTTCAATAGATACCATCCCACTTTTTAAAAATAGATCTGTTCCTTCTCTACGAGATAACTTACATTTTGGTCCCAAATACCGTGCCATATTTATTTCCTTTATATTTTTTATACTCTTCTTCTTTTAGGTGGACGACATCCATTATGAGGTATTGGTGTTGCATCTGTAATACTTTTTACATTAAATCCATGAGCATTCAATGCTCTAACTGCTGAATCTCTACCTGGTCCTGGTCCTTTAACTATTACATCTATATTTTTTATTCCATATTCTGCTGCTGCTTTTGCTGCACGTTCACTAGCTATTTGAGCAGCAAATGGAGTGCTTTTTCTCGATCCTCTAAATCCTGCCCCCCCTGATGTTGCCCATGCTAAAGTATTTCCATTTCTATCTGTTATTGTAACTATAGTATTATTAAAAGAAGCATTTATATGTGCTACTGCATCTATAATATCTTTTTTTATTTTTTTTCTCTTAACTCTATACTTTGCCATATAATCTTTCTTCCTTTGTTAATATCTTTTTTGTCTTTTTTTACAAGTACGTGCATTTGTTTTGGTACGTTGTCCACGTACTGGAAGACTTCTTTTATGTCTTAAACCTCTATAACACCCTAAATCTATTAACCTTTTTATATTAATTGAAACCTCCCGACGTAAATCTCCTTCTACTACCAATTTACTAATTTTTTTACGTAATTTATCTAATTGTATAGAATTTAAATCTCTTACTTTTATATTTTTTTCTATACCTATTTTTTTACAAATACTATTAGATCTATACTTTCCTATTCCATATATATATGTTAATGCTACCGATACTTTTTTATTATCTGGTATATTAATTCCTGCAATACGTGCCATTAGCTCTCCTATCCCTGACGTTGCTTATGACGTAAATCTTTACATATTACTCTAATTCTTCCTTTTCTACGTATCATTTTACAATTTATACATATTTTTTTTACAGATGTTCTCACTTTCATTATATTTTTTTCCTATATTTTTTCATTGCCCTTTCATACTTATTTGACATTAAATAAGACTGTATTTGAGATATAAAATCCATTACCACTACTACCATTATTAATATTGATGTCCCTCCAAATGGTATATTACAATATACCATAATAAATTGTGGTATTAAAGAAAAAAAGGTAATATATATAGCTCCAAATAAATTTAATCTTTTTGTTACTTTATCTATATATATAGCTGTTTTTTCACCTGGCCTTATACCTTGAATAAAGGCTCCAGATTTTTTTAATTTAATCGACACCTCTTTTGAATTAAAAACTATCGATGTATAAAAAAAAGAAAAAAATATTACATATAATACAAAAAGTATAATATATAAAGGCTGACCTGGACTTAATGCTTGTATTATTGATTTATTTATCCACTGCCCTACTGAAGCTGTAAATAATAAAATACTTGAAGCAAATATAGGTGGTATTACTCCTGCCATATTTACTTTTATTGGTAAATAACTACTTTGACTAGCATACATTTTATTTCCTATCTGTCTACGTGGATAATTTACCTTAATTCTTCTTTGCCCACTCTCTATAAATACTACTATAGCAATAGTTATAATTACTAATATTAATAAGAAAAATATTGTGATTATATTCCATGACGAATCTTTTTTTGTCAACTCTAATGTTTTTCCTAAAGCCTTTGGTATACCTGCTACTAACCCTGACAAAATTATTAATGAAATCCCATTACCTATTCCTTTTTCCGTTATTTGTTCACCTAACCACATTAAAAATATAGCCCCTGTAACAAAGGTTAATATAATTGTTAAATAAACCCCCTTATAATATACTATATTACTTCCTAATAATCCTATTGCTATACCTATTGATTGTATAACCGCTAATATAACTGTACTATATCTTATATATTTTGTTATCTTATTTCTTCCTACTTCTCCATCTTTTTGAAACATTACTGTCATTAATTGTATTATTATTGATGCTGAAATATAAGGCATTAACCCAAGCGAAAAAATACTCATTCTCTCCAAGGCTCCACCAGAAAACATATTAAATAAACTAATTATATTAGCACTATTTTCTATAGATAATTGATATGTATTAATTCCCGGTACAGGTATATGTGCCCCTATTCTATAAATTATAATTGAAACTAAACTAAACCGAATTTTGTTCATAAGTTCTTTATAGATATTACTTATATTCTTTCTATTAATCATTAACTCTCTATATTCCCCCCATATTTTTCAATTTCCTTACGTACTCCCTTAGTTACCTTTATTCCTCTAATAATCACTGGCTTTTTTAATTCGCCTGAAATAATTATTTTAACAACTTTAGTAGATTTTTTTATTAACTTAGCTGTTTTTAACGTCCTTCTATCAATAATATTACTTTTTATTTTTGCCAACTCACAAATACGTACTTCTTCTGAAACTAATGATTTTTTTGAAACAAACCCCAATTTAGGTATTATACGTTTTAATGGTAATTGACCTCCCTCAAACCCTCTTTTTATTTTTTTCCCTGATCTTGCTTTTTGACCTTTATGCCCTTTTCCACACGTTTTTCCTTTTCCTGATCCTATCCCCCTACCTAATCTTTTTTTTTCTTTTATAAAACAATTTTTTAATTTATTTAATTTCAATTTTAATTTTCTCCTTTCTACTAAACTTTGTGCAACATCCCTTATACTACGTTATCCTATTTTTTATTATATTAATATCTAATCCTCTCTTTTTTGCTATATATTCTGGATAAGACATTTTTTCTAATCCTTTCAACGTCGCTTTTACTACATTTATTGGATTAGTTGATCCATAACATTTAGCTAATACATCATATATTCCTGCTAGCTCTAATACTGCTCTCATTGCCCCCCCTGCAATAATTCCTGTACCTTTATAAGCTGGCTGCATAAATATTTTAGAAGCACCATATGTATAATAAATTTTATGTTGTAAAGTACACCCATTTAATTTAATAACAATTAAATTTCTTTTAGCTTTTTCAATAGCTTTTTGAATAGCAACTGAAACCTCACGAGCTTTTCCTTTTCCAAATCCAATTGTACCTTTTCCATTACCTCTTACTATTGTAGCTGAAAATCCAAATATTCTTCCTCCTTTTACTACTTTAGAAACACGATTTATCTTTACTATTTTTTCTTTAAACTCACTTTCTGTCTTGTTAACCATTTTGTTAACCATTTTGTTAACCATTTGTTTTATGTTTTAATTTTATGTTTTAATTTTATGTTTTAACCATTTTAAAATAATAACCCACCTTGGCGAGCTGCTTTAGCTAATTCTTTTACACGCCCATGATATTTAAATCCAGAACGATCAAACGCTAATTTTTTCTTAAACCCTAGTTTTTTTGCACGTTTAGCTAAACTTACTCCTACTTGTTTTGCTGCTTCCATTGGTTTAATATCTTCTATTTCTTTTTTTATATCTTTATCTAATGTAGAAGCACTTACCAATACCTTTTTACCATCTGATGATATTATTTGCGCATATATATTTTTTGCTGTTCTATTAACACATATACGTTCCATCATTTTTTTCCGTATTTTAAATCTTACTCTTTTTTTACGAATTTCTTTTTTTAATTTCATACTTTCACTCTTATTTTTTTTTAACTTCTTTATATATAATATTTTCTTCACTATAACGTATTCCTCTACCTTTATAATGCTCTATCGGACGCAATGCACGAATTTCTGCAGCAACTTTTCCTAGTTTTTGTTTATCCGCACTTTTTAAAACTATAATAGTATTGCTATGAGTTTCTGCTAATATATTTTTAGGTAATTTATATTCAATTCTATGTGAATACCCTAGCAGTAAATTAATCTTTCTACCATTTATTTTAGCTCTATATCCTACTCCATTAATTTCTAATTTTCTAGTGAATCCTTTATCTACCCCAATTATCATATTATTAACTAATGCCCTCATTGTTCCAGCTATTACCCAATTGTTTTTTAATTTTGAATGAAATCTTAACTTTTTTTTTTCTTTTATTATTAATACTGATGAATGTTTTTTTAAAACTAATCTTCCCTTTTTACCACTTATAATTACAATTTCTTTATCCAAAATTATCTCAACGTTATCAGGTACTTTGATTGGACATTTTGCTATTTTTGACACTTTTCTTTTTCTCCTTTCTACTAAACTAACTTACTGTACAAATAACCTCCCCACCTATTCCTTTTTTTCTTGCTTCATAAGATGTCATTACTCCTTTAGAAGTTGATATTATAGCTATACCTAAACCATTTGCTACTTTTTTTAACTTATCTTTCCCTTGATAAATACGTAAAGAAGGCTTAGAAATCCGTTGTATTTTCTCTATTACAGGTTTTCCTTTAAAATATTTTAATTTAATTTTTATATTTGTTTTATCATTTTCATAATATAAAATATAACCTTCTTCTTTTAAAATTCTTGCTATTTCTAATTTGATTTTGGAACTTGGTATCAACACTGTTTCCATATATGCTATTTGTGCATTACGAATTCTTGTTAACATATCTGATATAGTATCTTGCATATTCATTTTTTACTTTCCTATTTTTTTACCAACTTGCTTTTGTTAAACCAGGTATATAACCCATCATCGCTGCTTCCCTTAATTTATTACGACTCATTCCAAACTTTTTATAATATCCTCTTGGTCTTCCTGTAATACCACATCTATTTCTTTGTCTTATTGGATTGGAATCTCTAGGTAAACATTGTAATCTTACTTGGGCTTGAAATTTTTCTTCATCTGATGTTTTTATATTACTAATTATTTTTTTTAATTTCTTTCTACGTATATAATATTTTTTTACTATACGTCTTCTTTTTAATTCTCTCTCTATAATACTCTTCTTAGCCATAAGAAGACCTCTTTTTTATTTTTTAAATTTAAAATTTAAAGCACTAAGAAGCTCAAAACCTTCTTTATCACTTTTAGCTGTAGTTGTTATTGTAATATTTAATCCACGTATACCATTTATTTTTTCATAATCAATTTCTGGAAATATTATTTGTTCTCTTAATCCTATTGTATAATTTCCATTCCCATCAAACGCTTTTTTATTTAAACCACGAAAATCTCTTATTCTTGGAATCGCTATATTAATTAATCTATCTAAAAATTCCCACATACGGTTTCTTCTTAAAGTTACTTTTATTCCAATAGGAAACCCTATACGTAATTTAAAACTAGCAATAGATTTCCGTGCTTTTGTTATAATTGGTTTCTGTCCTGTAATCATTTTTAAATCTTTTTCTGCTTTTTCCATTATTTTTTTATCATTTACTGCTTTACCCAACCCCATGTTTAAAGTAACTTTACTTATATTTGGTATTTGCATTATATTAATATAATTTAATTTAATCATTTTATTGGCTTTTTATTTTTTTTATAAATACGTATTTTCACACCATTTTTTTCTTTTATAATTACTTTATCCGCTTTACCTTTTTCTGAATTAAATATAGCTATATTTGAATAATTTATTGATGCTTCTTTTTTTATTATACCTCCTTTTGTTTTTCCTTTATTTTTTTTATGATACTTTCTTATATTTATTCCTACAACCCAAACTTTATTTTTTCTAATCCGTTTTACTTTTCCAATTTTACCTTTTTCTTTCCCAGTTATTACTATTACTTCATCATTACGTTTTATTTTATACATACCTTTTTACTCTTCTTTTCATAATACCTCATTTGCCAATGACACAATCTTCATAAATTTTTCTGTACGTAATTCTCTTGTTACAGGGCCAAATATTCTAGTACCTACCGGCTGTTCTGTAGTATTATTTAATAATACTACTGCATTACTATCAAATCTAATTATTGACCCATCCCTACGTCTTATACCTTTTTTTGTACGTACTACTACTGCTTTCATTACTTGCCCTTTCTTTACTTTTCCTTTAGGTATTGCTTCTTTAACTGTTATTTTTATCAAATCACCTATTTTAGCATACCTACGACGTGACCCTCCTAATACTTTAATACATTGTACTTTTTTGGCTCCACTATTATCTGCTATTTCTAACTTAGTTTGTGTTTGTATCATTTTTTTCCATTTACTTTTTAAAGTTTTTTCAAAATTTTAATTAAAATCCAAGATTTTTTTTTAGACAATTTTAAACTTTCTGCACATTCAACTAAATCTCCTATTTCTGCTTTATTTTTTGCATCATGAACACTTATTTTATTTGATCTTTTTACATACTTACCATATATTTTATGTTTTATAATCCTTTCTATTAAAACTACAATTGTTTTATTCATTTTATTACTAACTACTTTTCCTTTTATTTTTCTTACTTTTATATTACTTTTCATACTACTCTTTACCTATTTTTTCATTAATTATAGTTTTTAACCTCGCAATATTTCTACGTATCTTTTTAAATAAATGATTTTTATTTAATTGTCCTATTTTTTTTTGCATTCTTAACTTAAATTGTTCATTTAATAATGAAACTACGTTGTTTTTTAATTCTTCAATAGATTTTTTACGATTTTTATTCATTCTTACATAATTACCTTTTTAACAAAATTAGTAATAAATGGCATTTTTTGAGATGCTAATTCTAAAGCTTCCTTTGCTACTTCTTCATTTACTCCTTCAATTTCATAAATTATTCTTCCTGGTTTTATTTGTGCTACCCAATATTCCACTGATCCTTTGCCTTTTCCCATACGTACTTCAAGTGGTTTCTTTGTAATTGGTTTATCTGGAAATACACGTATCCAAATTTTCCCACCACGTTTTACATGCCTAGTAATAGCTCTTCGACCTGCTTCTATTTGTCTAGATGTAATCCTACTATTAACTAATGCTTTCATTCCATATTCACCAAATTTTACCTCATTTCCACGATTAGATATACCTCTATTACGTCCTTTATGTTGTTTACGATATTTCGTCTTTTTAGGCTGTAACATTTACATTTTCCTCCTTATTTTTTTTATAATATAATGATACTTTCTTTACTTCCTCCATACCTCCTAATATTTCTCCTTTAAATACCCATACCTTAATCCCTATTACACCATAATTAGTAAATGCTTCCTCTTTATAATAATCTATATTTGCACGTAAAGTATGTAAAGGGACTCTACCCTCTTTATACCATTCTTTTCTAGCAATTTCTGCCCCCCCTAATCTACCTGATAATTTGATTTTCACGCCTTTCGCACCTAATCTCGTTGCATTTTGTACTGCTCTTTTCATAGCACGACGAAACATTACACGTTTTTCCAATTGTACGGCAATATTTTGAGCTATTATTTTTGCGTCTATTTCTGGTTTTTTTATTTCTTCAATTTCAATATGTACTTTTACTCCCATAATTTTCTTTACTTCATCTCTTAATTTATCTACATCTTCTCCTTTTTTACCAATTACAATCCCTGGTCTAGCTGTATAAATAATAACACTAGCATTATTAGCAGTACGTTCTATACATATCCTACTAATATTAGTATTAGCATTTTTTAAACGTTTTTCTATAACTTTTCTAACTTTAATATCTTTCTTTAATAATAAAGCATACTTTTTTCGTTCTGCATACCATATTGATAAATGATTTTTTATAATCCCTAATCTCATACCTATTGGATTTACTTTTTTTCCCATTTTTTTCCTACCTATTTTTTTCTTTTACTCTTATATTTATATGACAAGTACGTTTCATAATACTATCAGTACGACCTTTAGCTCTTGGTAAATTTCTTTTTAAACTTTTCCCTTCATTTATCCAAATACCAGATATTATTAATTTTTCAATATTCATACCCTTATTTTTTTTTGCATTATACATTACTGATTTTAATGTTTTCTTTATTATATCTGCTGCTTTTTTTGATGAAAATTTTAAAATTTCTAATGCTCTATATACTGATTTTCCTCTAATTTGATTAGCTACTAATCTAGCTTTTTGTGCTGATAATCGCACACCACATAATTTTGCACTTACTTCTTCCATTCTTTTTTTCCACTTAATTTTTTATCAGCTATATGACCTTTTTTATGACCTTTATAAGTCCGCGTACTAGCCAACTCCCCTAATTTTATACCTACCATTTCTTCTGTAATATAAACCGGTATATGTTTTCTACCATTATGTATTGCTATTGTTAATCCTACCATATCAGGTAATATCATAGACCTTCGAGACCAAGTTTTTATTGGTTTTTTTTCATTGTTTTTTAACGCTTTTTCTATTTTTTCAAAAAGATGTTTATCTATAAAAGGACCTTTTTTTATAGAACGTGGCATATTATAACTTCCTTAAAATCAATTTAAATCAATTTTAATCAATTTTTACGTGTTTTATAACCTTTAGTTGGTTTTCCCCAAGGGGATACGGGATGCCTTCCTCCACTTGTACGACCTTCACCACCGCCATGAGGATGATCTACAGGATTCATTGCAACCCCTCTAACTGTTGGACGTATACCTTTCCATCTTTTTACCCCTGCTTTCCCTAATTTACAAAGATTATATTTTGAATTACTTACTTCTCCTATTGTTGCACGACAATATGAATTAAGTTTACGTATCTCACCTGAACGCAAACGTATACTTACATACCTTCCATCTATATAAATTACTTGTGCATAATTCCCTGCACTACGAACTAATTGAGCACCTTTTCCTGGTTTTAATTCTACACAATTAATTTTTGTTCCTAAATGAATATTTTTCAATGGTAATGTATTTCCATTTTTTATCGCTACATTCTTTCCTGATTCTATTTTCTCACCTATTTTCATTCCTTTTGTTGAAATAATATAACTTCTTTCTCCATCTTTATATTTTATTAATGCTATCCTTGCATTTCTATTAGGATCATATTCTATTCTTTCAATTATAGCTGTTATATTATCTTTATTTCTTTTAAAATCTATTTTTCTATAATATTGTTTATGCCCACCTCCAACATGACGTACAGTAATTCTACCCTTATTATTACGTCCACCATGTTTCTTTTTTACTTCTATCAAATGCCTTTTTGGCCTACCTTTATATATTTTTCTTTTCTTTAATTTTATAGCATGCCTAATTCCAGCAGATGTAGGTTTTAATTTAACTAATAACGACATTTTTTAATCACCCATTTAAATTTAATTCTTCTATACTTTCACCTTTCAATAATTTTACATATGCCTTTTTATACCTACCTATTTTCTTGTTTTTTGGTATATTCACTACTCTAACTGAATCTACTCTTTTTCCAAATAATAACTTAACAGCTTTTTTTATTTCTTTTTTTATAGCCTTTTTAGATACTTTAAATACATATTTACCTTTAGATGCTTTTAATAAAGCTTTTTCACTCATATGTGGTCCTAATAAAACTTTTAATAATTTTTCTTTTTCTTTATATGTCATCATTATATCTTTAATTTTTCCTCTAATTTCCGTAAAGCTGATAAGGTTATTAATACTTTATCTGTTTTTATAAGAATTACCGGATTTACTGATCTAACATTAATAGTATTAATATTCGGTATATTACGTGAAGATAATTCAAGTTTTTTATCAATTTTTTCCGTTATTATAATACTTTTCAATTTCTTTATATTTAAATCTTCCATTTTCCTAATTATTTTTTTTGTTTTTATAATCTTAACCTTCATTTCCTTTATTACAATTAATCTTTCTTGACGTATTAATTCAGACATAATAGAACACATTGCTAATCTATACATTTTTCTATTTACTTTATTATAATATTTCTTTGTACTTGCAGCAAAAGTTATACACCCTCCTCTCCATATTGGTGACCTTATACTACCTGCACGTGCCCTTCCTGTTCCTTTTTGCCTCCAAGGTTTTTTCCCTCCACCACTAATATTTTTATATTTTTTTTGTGCTTTTGTTCCCTGCCTTGAATTTTTTATGTACGATGTTACTACTTGATGAATTAATGACTTTTTAAATTCTCTATCAAATACTTCTTTTGATAATTCTATTTTTTCACTTGTATCTCTAATTTTTAAATTCATTTTTTATCTTCATTATTTTTTTTATAATTACTTTACTTCCAGAATATCCTGGTACCGAACCTTTTATTATAATTAAATTTAATTCTATATTTATTTTTATAATTTTTAAATTTTTTACTGTTTTTTTATCATTTCCCATTCTACCTGCCATCTTTTTACCTTTAAATACTCTTCCTGGAGTTTGACATTGCCCTGTAGAACCTGCTGTCCGATGAGACAGTGAATTTCCATGACTCTTATCTTGCGATTTAAATTTCCACCTTTTTATAGTACCTTGATATCCCTTACCTTTAGAAATACCACTAACATTAACCAATTCATCTATTTTAAAACTCGATACTTTTATTTCATCCTTCCTACCTATATCTTTAATATCTTTACTACTTAGTCTAAATTCCTTTATTCTTGCTACTTTTTTCTTTTTGAAATTCCCGTCTGTAACTTGTATTGCATTATATCCATCTTTTTTTTTTGTCTTTATATTTACTATCCTATTAGGTAATACCTCTATTATAGTAACAGGTATTGATATCCCTTTATCTTTCAATATTATACTCATACCTATTTTCTTTCCAATTACTCCAATCATTTTTAATTCCCTACCTTAATTTGTACCTCTACCCCTGCTGCTAAATCTAACCCCATTAATGCATCTACCGTTTTATCTGTTTGTTCTACAATATCTAATAATCTTTTATGCGTACGAATTTCATATTGATCACGTGCATCTTTATCAACATGTGGTGATATTAAAATTGTATACCTTTCTATCTTATTTGGTAACGGAATCGGTCCTTTTACTTGTGCTCCAGTACGTTTTGCTGTGTCTACTATTTCTTTAGCTGATTTATCTATTAATATTTTCTCAAAAGATTTCAACCTTATACGAATTTTTTGCTTTTTCATCTTTTATCTCTTTTCTTCTAAAATTTTCACTACTATTCCTGCTCCTACTGTACGACCTCCTTCTCTAATAGCAAATCTTAAACCTTCTTCCATTGCTATATGCGATATTAACTTAATTATCATTTTTACATTCTCCCCTGGCATAACCATATCTAATCCATCTTTTAATTCACACGTTCCTGTTACATCTGTAGTTCTAAAATAAAATTGTGGTCTATACCCGTTTAAAAATGGGGTATGTCTACCACCTTCTTCTTTATTTAAAATATAAACCTCTGCTTCAAATTTTGTATGTGGAGTTATTGATCCTGGTTTAGCTAAAATTTGACCTCGTTCAACATCTTCTCTCTTTATTCCACGTAATAAAGCTCCTATATTTTCTCCTGCACGACCTTCATCAAGTATTTTTCTAAACATTTCTATTCCTGTAACTGTTGTTTTTATAGTGTCTTTTAATCCTATTATTTCAACTTCTTCTCCTGTTTTAATTATCCCCCGATCTACTCTACCTGTTACTACTGTTCCTCTTCCTGATATTGAAAATACATCCTCTATGGGCATTAAAAATTGTTTGTTTATAGCCCGTTCTGGTAACGGTATATAATCATCTAAGGATTCTACTAATTTTATTAATGAACTTTTTCCCATACCTTTTTCATCTTTGCCTTCTAACGCCATTAAGGCCGAACCTATTATTATTGGTGTCTTTTCCCCTGGAAAATCATATTCTGATAGTAATTCTCTAATTTCTATTTCTACCAATTCTAATAATTCTTTATCATCTACTAAATCTGCTTTATTTAAATAAACTACAATATATGGAACACCTACTTGACGTGCTAATAATATATGTTCTCTTGTTTGAGGCATAGGTCCATCAGCTGCTGAACATACTAATATAGCTCCATCCATTTGAGCTGCCCCTGTTATCATATTTTTTATATAATCAGCATGTCCTGGACAATCTACATGTGCATAATGTCTTTTTTTTGATTCATATTCTACATGAGCTGTCGCTATTGTTATACCTCTTTCCTTTTCTTCTGGTGCATTATCTATTGTATCAAATTTTCTCCATTCACCACCATATACTTCTGATGATACACGAGTTAATGCTGCTGTTAATGTTGTTTTTCCATGATCTACATGTCCTATTGTACCAACATTTACATGTTCTTTAGACCTATTAAATTTTTCTTTAGCCACTAATATAACCCTCTTTTAATAATCTTTATTCTTTTTTATAACTTCTCTAATTACTATATCTGGTGCTTCATCATATTTTTCAAATTTCATTGTATAACTTGCTCTCCCTTGAGTTTTAGATCTTAAATCTGTTGCATAACCAAACATTTCGCCTAATGGTACCAGAGCGTTTATAATTTTTCCCGAATAATTATCTTCCATACTTTGTATAATCCCTCTTCTACGATTTAAATCCCCTACTACCTCTCCCATAAATTTTTCTGGTGTTATTATTTCTACTCTCATTATTGGTTCTAATAAAACTACTTCAGCTCTCATTGCTCCTTCTTTAACTGCTATAGATGATGCTATTTTAAAAGCATTTTCATTCGAATCTACTTCATGATAAGATCCATCAAATACTGTTACTTTAACATCTATCATTGGATATCCAGCTAATACCCCATTTTTTAATTGATCATATGCACCTTTTTCTATAGCTGGTATATATTCTTTAGGTATTGCTCCTCCTACTATTTCTGAATTAAACTTAAATTTTCTTTCTTTGTCTTTACTTTTTAACGGCTCTATACGTAACCAAACATGTCCATATTGACCTCTACCTCCTGATTGTCTAATAAATTTTCCTTCTTGTTTTACTACCTTTTTTATTGTTTCACGATATGCTACTTGAGGTTTACCTATATTTGCTTCTACTTTAAACTCTCTACGCATCCTATCTACTAGAATATCAATATGCAATTCCCCCATTCCTGATATTATTGTTTGACCATTTTCATTATCATAATTTACTTTAAAAGAAGGATCTTCTTTTTCTAATTTATTAAGAGCCATAATCATTTTTTCTTGATCATCTTTATATTTAGGTTCTATTGCAACTGATATTACTGGTTCTGGAAATTCTATTCTTTCTAATATAATATTTTTTTCCATAGAACAAAGTGTATCACCTGTAGTTGTTTCTTTTAAACCTACACATGCTGCTATATCCCCTGCTAATATTTCTTTAATTTCTTCCCTAGAATTTGCATGCATTTGAACTATTCTTCCAATTCGCTCTTTTTTTTCTTTTACTGAATTATATACTTTATCTCCTGATTTTATTTTTCCTGAATATACTCTAACAAATGTTAAATTTCCTACATATGAATCTGTCGCTATTTTAAAAGCTAAAGCTGCAAACCTTGCCTTATCATCTGCAATATAATTTTTTATCTCTGATTTTTTTTTTATTAATATTTTTTCTTTCCCTTTAAAAATATCAATATCTAAAGGTGATGGTAAATATTCTATTACTGCATCTAATAATGCTTGAATACCTTTATTTTTAAAAGCCGATCCACATGTTACTAAAACAATTTCATTCTTTAATGTTCTAATACGTAACCCCTTTTTTATTAGTTTTTTAGATAATTTACCTTCTTCTAAATATTTTTCTAATATACTTTCATCTGCTTCTGCTGCTATTTCTAATATTTTTTCATTATATCTTTTTGAGATTTTTTTTAAGTTTTCTGGTATTTCTACTATTTCATATTCCATTCCATTTTTCTTTTCACACCAGGAAATTGCTTTCATTTCAATTAAATCTATTATCCCTTTAAATTTTTCTTCTACACCCCAATTTAATTGTATTGGAACCGCTTTGCAATTTAATCTATCTTCCATTTGTTTCACAATACTTAAATACTCAGCTCCTGGTCTATCCATTTTATTTATAAAGACTATACGTGGTACTTTATATTTATTTGCTTGTCTCCATACTGTTTCAGTTTGAGATTGTACTCCCGATGATCCACATAATACTACTATTGATCCATCCAAAACTCTTAACGACCTTTCAACTTCTATAGTAAAATCAACATGTCCTGGAGTATCAATTATATTAATTCTATGATCTTTATATTGTCCTTTCATTCCTTTCCAAAATGTAGTTACTGCAGCTGATGTTATAGTTATACCTCTTTCTTGTTCTTGTTCCATCCAATCAGTAGCTGCCGTCCCTTCATGTACCTCTCCTAATTTATGAGACCTCCCTGTATAGTATAATATTCTTTCTGTAGTTGTAGTTTTTCCTGCATCTACATGTGCAATTATTCCTATATTTCTATATCTCTGTATAGATGTTTTTCTCGCCACAATACCCTTCCTTTTTTTTAAAACCTATAATGTGCAAATGCTTTATTAGCTTCTGCCATCCTATGTACCTCTTCTTTTTTTTTAACTGATACCCCTTTCCCATCTATTGCATCTAATATTTCTTCATATAATCTGTTTTCCATTGTTTTTTCTTTTCTTTCTCTTGATGCTTTAACTAACCATTTCATTGCTAATGTATCTCTTCTTGAAGATCTTATTTCTACTGGGATATTATAATTAGCTCCACCTATACGTCTTGATTTAACTTCCACCATAGGTTTTATACTCTCTAATGCTTTTTCAAACATACTTATTGCTATTTTTTTTTTTAGTTTTTTATTTATTTTATTTAATGCACCATAAACTATGCGCTCCGCCAATGCTTTTTTTCCATTAACCATTATATGATTTATAAATTTAGCTAATATTACACTTTTAAATCTATTATCTGGTTTTATTTCTCTTTTCCTTGCTATATTCCTTCTTGACATTATTTCTTTTTTTTAACCTCTTTTTCTTTTAGTTCCATATTTTGAACGTGAACTTTTTCTATTTTTTACCCCAAAGGTATCTAACGCCCCTCTTATTGTATGATATCTTACCCCTGGTAAATCTTTTACCCTGCCTCCTCTTATTAATACTACAGAATGCTCTTGAAGATTATGTCCTTCACCACCTATATAAGATGTTACCTCCAATCCATTATTTAATCTAACTCTACATACTTTTCTTAAAGCAGAATTGGGTTTTTTTGGTGTTGTTGTATAAACCCTTGTACAAACTCCTCTTCGTTGTGGACCTGCTTTTAATGCTGGTACATCACTTTTTTTTTTTGTTTTTATACGTTTTTTTCTAATTAATTGATTTATTGTTATCATTTTTTGTCTTTTTTTATTATAATTTCATTTTTTTTTTATGTCAAACAATATTACTTTTCTTCTAATGCTTTTTACTATTTTTCCTACGACGTTCATTGTGATATGCTAAACCTGTTCCTGCTGGGATTAATCTACCTACTACTACATTTTCTTTTAAACCTCTTAACTTATCATATCTTCCATTAACTGCTGCTTCTGTTAACACACGTGTTGTTTCTTGAAATGATGCTGCTGAAATAAATGATGAAGTTGCTAATGATGCTTTAGTAATTCCTAGTAATATTCTTTCATATATAATTATTTTTTTTTTCAATTTATATAATTTTCTATTTTCTTCTAAAACCGATACTACTTCTACTTGATCACCTTTAATAAAATTACTATCTCCTGAATCTATAATTTTTACTTTACGTAACATTTGTCTTACTATTACTTCAATATGTTTATCATTTATTCCAACACCCTGTAATCTATATACTTCTTGTATTTCATTTATAATATACTTTGCTAACTCCTCTACCCCTAATAAACGTAATATATCATGTGGATTACTTGGGCCATCAGAAATTACTTCTCCTTTCTCTACTTTATCACCTTCAAAAACACTTAGTTGACGGCCTTTATTAATTAATATTTCTTTTTTTTCCCCGCTTTCTTCTGAATTTATTATTATTCTACGTTTACCTTTTGTTTCCTTTCCAAATTTTATTCTACCTGTTATTTCTGCCATTATTGCATATTCTTTTGGTTTTCTTGCTTCAACTAAATCAGCTACACGAGGTAACCCTCCTGTTATATCTTTATTTCCTAATGCTTCTACAGGTATTCTTGATATTATTTCACCTACCCCTATTTTTCTACCATTTTCTACTGAAATCAAAGCCTTCCCTGGTAAACTATATTGAACTGGTGTATTATAACCTGGTAATGATATTTCCTTCCCTTCTTCATCTTGTAACATAATTCTTGGTCTTTTATCTCTACCTGATACTGGTCTACTCCCTATTTCTAATATTTCTATAGAAGATATACCTGTCATTTCATCTACAGTACTATGCATCGTCAACCCTTCTTCCATTTCAATAAACTTTATATATCCTGATACCTCTGATATTATTGGATGTGTATGAGGATCCCAATTAGCTATTATTGTACCAGCGTTAACAAACTTTCCTTCTCTAATATTTAATTCTGTGCCATATGGTAATCTATAATATTCCTTTTCTCTACCTTTTTTATCAATAATATATATTGCGCTGTAACGAGAAACCACTATTAATTTTTTATCATTTCTTTCTACTGCTTTCATGTTATGAAACCTTATTATACCACCATACTTAACTTGAACATTATCTTTTATTAAAGTCCGTGATGCTGCTCCACCAATATGAAAAGTACGCATAGTTAATTGAGTACCTGGTTCACCTATAGATTGCGCTGCTATTACCCCTACTGATTCTCCAATCTTTACTAAATTTCCTCTCGATAAATCTCTACCATAACACATTACACAAACACCATATAAAGTTTCACAATTTATTATACTACGTACAAACACTTCATCTATTCCTAGTCTATATATTTTATTACACCATTCTTCATCTAATAATGTACCTGCTTTTATTAATACTTTCCCATTTAAATCTAAAATATTTTTGGCTAATATTCTACCTAATATTTTTTCAGTTATTGATACTCTTATATCCCCTCCTTCTATTACTGAATACATTAATAAACCCTCTTGTGTATTACAATCTATTTCCGTTATCACTACATCTTGTGCTACATCTACTAATCTTCTTGTTAAATATCCTGAATTCGCTGTTTTTAATGCTGTATCTGCTAAACCTTTTCTAGCACCATGAGTTGATATAAAATATTGTAATACATTTAATCCTTCACGAAAATTTGCTGTTATAGGTGTTTCAATAATAGAACCATCTGGTTTTGTCATTAAACCACGCATACCTGCTAATTGTCTAATTTGAGCTGCACTTCCTCTTGCTCCTGAATCTGCCATAATAAATACACTATTAAAAGATTCTTCTTCAACTTGTTTTCCTACTTTATCTATTACAACATTTTTAGATATCCCTTTCATCATAGCTTTTGCTACTTTATCATTAGCTTTTGACCAAATATCAATTACTTTATTATATTTTTCTCCTAATGTTACAAGTCCATAAATATATTGTTTTCCTATTTCTTTTACTTCTTTTTCAGCTTTATTTATTATATATTCTTTTGAACTCGGTATAATAAAATCATTCACTCCAATTGATGCACCTGACCAAGTAGCTAATTTAAAACCTGTATACATAAGTTTATCTGCTAATTTAACAGCTTCTTTTAATCCAATATTTCTATAAACTAAATTAATTAATTTAGATATTACTTTTTTTTTCATAGGTCTATTTATTAATTCAAAACTCATTCCCTTAGGCAACATACTATATAACATAGCACGACCTACAGTAGTACTGCGTATTGATGTTTGTTTAATTAATTTTTGTTTTTCATCTTTTATCCAATCTGTTAACCTTACTTTAATACGAGCATGTAAATCAACTTTTTTATTGCTATAAGCTAATTCCACTTCGCTTATATTAGAAAATATCATCCCTTCACCTTTTACATTACCTTTATCCCTTGTCATATAATATAAACCTAACACTACATCTTGTGATGGTACTATTATAGGTTCTCCACTTGCTGGAGATAATAAATTCTTGGTGGACATCATTAATTCTCTAGCTTCTAATTGTGATTCCAATGTCAAGGGTACATGTACTGCCATTTGATCACCATCAAAATCTGCGTTATATGCTGCACATACTAATGGATGTAATTGTATTGCTTTACCTTCTATTAAAATTGGCTCAAACGCTTGAATACCTAATCTATGTAAGGTAGGTGCTCTATTCAATAACACTGGATGTTCACAAATTACATCTGCTAATATATCCCATACCTCTGGTACTTCTTTTTCAACCATTTTTTTTGCTGCTTTTATTGTTGCTGCATGTCCATTTCTTTGTAATTTTGAATATATAAAAGGTTTAAATAATTCTATAGCCATTTTTTTTGGTAAACCACATTGCTTTAATCTTAAATTAGGACCTACGGTAATTACCGATCTTCCTGAATAATCTACACGTTTACCTAATAAATTTTGACGAAATCTTCCCTGTTTCCCTTTTATCATATCTGCTAATGATTTTAACGGTCTTTTATTTGAACCTATAATTGCTCTTCCTCTTCTTCCATTATCTAATAACGCATCTACGGCTTCTTGTAACATTCTTTTTTCATTACGTACAATAATTTCTGGAGCTTTTAATTCAATTAATCTTTTTAATCTATTATTCCTATTAATAACACGCCTATATAAATCATTTAAATCCGAAGTTGCAAACCTTCCTCCATCCAATGGTACTAATGGTCTTAAATCTGGAGGTAATATAGGTAAAACATCTAAAATCATCCAACTAGGTTTATTTCCTGATTTTTTAAATGATTCTATTAATTTTAACCTTTTAGATAATCTTTTCATTTTATTTTCTGAATTAACTTCTTTTATTTCTTTTCTTAATTTCTCTATTTCTTCTACTAAATCTATATCTTCTAATAATTTTTTTATAGCTTCTGCACCCATTCTTGCCTTAAATTCATCACCATATTCTTCTATTGCTTCAAAATATTTTTCTTCATTTAATAATTGACCTTTATTAAGATTTGTCATCCCTGGTTCTATCACTACAAAAACTTCAAAATATAAAATTCTTTCTATATCTCTTAACGTCATATCTAATAACATCCCTATCCTGCTTGGTAATGATTTTAAAAACCATATATGTGCTACAGGAGATGCTAACTCTATATGACTCATTCTTTCTCTACGTACACATGTTTTAGTAACCTCTACACCACATTTTTCACATATTATTCCTCTATGTTTCATTCTTTTATACTTACCACAAATACATTCATAATCTTTTATAGGACCAAATATTTTTGCACAAAATAATCCATCTCTTTCTGGTTTTAATGTACGATAATTAATTGTTTCTGGTTTTTTTACCTCCCCATATGACCATGATCTTATCATTTCTGGAGAAGCTAATGAAATTTTTATTGCATCAAATTCTTCATAATATGTTTTAGATTTTATTTTTTTTACCAAATCATTCATACTTTTGTACAACCCCCCAACAACCATACTTATTTTTTTTTTCATTCCTTTTCTACATCTATACCTAATGATCTTATTTCTTTTACTAACACATTAAATGATTCTGGCATACTAGCCTGCATTGTATAATCTCCATCTACAATACTTTTATACATTTTTGTACGTCCACCTACATCATCTGATTTTACTGTTAACATTTCTTGTAATGTATAAGCCGCCCCATACGCTTCTAATGCCCATACTTCCATTTCACCAAACCTTTGTCCTCCAAATTGAGCTTTTCCCCCTAATGGTTGTTGAGTTACTAATGAATATGATCCTGTTGAACGTGCATGCATTTTATCATCTACTAAATGATTTAATTTTAACATATACATATAACCTACTGTTACTTTTCTATCAAATTTTTCTCCTGTACAACCATCATATAATTTTAATTGTCCAGATTCGGGAACACCTGCCATTTTTAATAATCCTTTTATTTCTTTTTCTGTTGCTCCATCAAATACTGGCGTTGCTATAGGTACTCCTTTTGATAATTTCTTCGCCAATATTATTATTTCATCATCCTTTAAACTTTCTAATTTTTCTTTACATCCCCCTGTTTTATTATAAATTTTATTTATTAATTTTCTTATTTTTTTTACCTTACTTATTTTTTTTAACATTTTTGTTATTTTTATACCTAACATATGAGCTGCCATTCCTAAATGTGTTTCTAAAATTTGTCCAACATTCATACGTGAAGGTACACCTAAAGGATTAAGTACTATATCTACTGGTTCACCTTTGTCATCAAACGGCATATCTTCTATAGGCTTAATAGCAGATATTACTCCTTTATTTCCATGTCTACCTGCCATTTTATCTCCTGGTTGTATCTTTCTTTTTATCGCTAAAAAAACTTTTACAATTTTTAAAATTCCTGGGGCTAAATCATCGCCTTGAATTAATTTTCTTTTTTTTTCTATAAAATACCTTTCCTTTTCTTCATGTATTTTTTCTATTTGATCTTTAGTTTTTTTTATTTTTTTATTTAATTCAGCATCTTTCATTCTTAATTTATACCATTTTATATAATTTAATTTTTTTAAATACTCATCATTTATAATATCACCTTTTTTTATATTTGGTCCTTTTAATGCTTCTTTACCTTTTATTACTACTTTTAATCTTTTTATTGTTGCTTCTTCTGTTATACGAAATGCTTCTTTTAAATCATTACTTATTTCTTCTATTTTCCTTTTTTCTATTTCTCTTGCTCTTAAATCTTTTTTTATTCCATCTCTTGTAAAGATTTGTACATCTATTACTGTTCCTATAGTTCCTGTAGTTGCACGTAAAGATGTATCTTTTACATCTGATGCTTTATCTCCAAATATAGCACGTAATAATTTTTCTTCTGGTGTTAATTTCTTTTCGCCTTTAGGTGTTACTTTACCTACTAAAATATCTCCTGCTTTTATTTCTGCTCCTATATACACTATTCCTGATTCATCTAATTTACTTAACGATGCTTCACTTACATTAGGTATATCTGATGTTATTTCTTCAGGACCTAACTTGGTATCACGAGATATACAATTTAATTCTTGAATATGAATAGTAGTAAACCTATCTTCTTTTACTACTCTTTCTGAAATTATAATAGAATCTTCATAATTATAACCATTCCAAGGCATAAATGCTATTCTCATATTTTGTCCTAAAGCTAAATCTCCTGTATCTACTGCTGTACCATCCGCTACAATATCTCCTACTTCTATTTTATCGCCTTCATTTACTATTGTTCTTTGATTTTGACATGTATTTTGATTTGAACGCATATATTTTTTTAAATTATATATATCTACACAATATTCATTTTCATTTACACGAATAACAATTCTCTTTGCATCTACCACTTCTACAATCCCACTACGTTTGGCTTTTATACATACACCTGAATCCTTTGCTACTACTCTTTCCATCCCTGTACCTATTAATGGCTTTTCTGCTATTAATGTTGGAACTGCTTGTCTTTGCATATTCGAACCCATTAATGCCCTATTAGCATCATCATGTTCTAAAAATGGAATTAAAGCTGCCGCTACAGAAACTATTTGACATGGTGAAACATCCATTAACTTTACTTTATCTGTTTGCATAAAAGTTGTTTCCCCTTTATTTCTTACTTGTACTAAATCATCTTTTAATTCTTCTTTTTTATTCACTATTGCAGAAGCTTGTGCTATTACATATTCTGATTCTTCTATTGCAGATAAATGTATTACTTCCTGTGTAACTTTTCTTTTTACTACTTTTCTATATGGTGTTTCTAAAAATCCATATTTATTTATTTTACTATATGTCGCTAAAGAATTTATTAACCCTATATTTGGTCCCTCTGGAGTTTCTATAGGACATAATCTTCCATAATGAGTTGAATGTACATCACGAACTTCAAACCCTGCTCTATCTCTTGTTAATCCCCCTGGTCCTAACGCCGAAATCCTTCTTTTATGAGTTATTTCAGCTAAAGGATTAGTTTGATCCATAAACTGGGATAATTGACTTGAAATAAAAAACTCTTTCATAGACGCTGTAATTGGTTTTACATTAATTAAATCTTTAGGCATTAGTTTTTCGTCTGATTCTGTTATCATTAACCTTTCTCTTATTGATTTTTCTACACGCAATAATCCTGCTTTAAAATTATTTTCTGCCATTTCTCCAACACTACGAATCCGTCTATTTCCTAAATGATCTATATCATCTATTTCACCAAAACCCTTTCTAATTTTTATTAATTCTTTTATCACGTCTATTATATCATCTGCACTTAATATTCCACTACCTTTCTTATTTTCTCTATTTAATCTACTATTAAACTTCATTCTTCCCACTTCGGAAAGATCATATCGTTCAATAGATAAAAATAAACTTTTAAATATTAATTCTGCTGCATCTTTATTTGGTGGTTCTCCTGGCCTCATAATACTATATATTTCCAATATTGCTTCCATTTGTGAATTTGTTGTATCTATTTTTAATGTATCTGATATAAACGAACCTGTATCCAAATCATTTGTATATAATGTATTTATTTTTTTTACTTTATTTTTTAATAATTTGTTTAAATTTTCTAAATTTATTTTAGTATTACTATTACATATATTTTCTTTTGTTTTTTTATTTATTTGTTTATTAACTAATATTTTTCCTATTAAATATTCTATTGGTACTTTTAATTTTTTTATTTTTAATTCTTTTAATTTTAAAATATTTTTTTTAGTAACCCTACAACCTTCTTCTACTAGAATTTTATTCACTTTAGGATCTACTATATTAAAACTTGCTAATTCACCTCTTAATTTATAAGGATTAAAATTTTCCCAATAAATATTCTTTTTATCTTCAATATTAAAAACATTTATTTCAAAAAAACTTTTTAATATTTTTTCATTATTTAAACCTAAAGCACGTAATAATACTGTTACAGGTATTTTTTTTCTTCTATCTATTCTTACATAGATATTATCACGTTGATCAAATTCAAAATCCAACCACGAACCCCGATAAGGTATTATTCTTGCTGTAGCAATTACTTTTCCTATTGAATAACTTTTATTTTGATCATAATCAAAAACTAACCCCTGACTTCTATGTAATTGTGACACCACTACACGTTCTGTTCCATTTATTACAAATGTACCATTTTTTGTCATTAATGGTATATCACCCATATATACTTCTTGTTCTTTCACATACTTTATAATTCTTTTTTTTTCCATTTCATCAAATATCACTAATCTCAGTTTTACACGTAAACTTGTATAATATGTCATTCCTCTTATTTGACATTCTTTCACATCAAATACTGGCTTCATTAATTTATAATCCACATATTCTAATATAGCTTTTCCAGATAAACTTTTTATAGGAAATATTGAATTTAAGGCTGCATTTATTCCTATATTTCTTTTTTTTTCATTTTTTCTTTCACTTTGTAAAAATTTTTTATATGATTCCTTTTGAATTGATAACAAATAAGGTACCTCCATAATATGAGGTATTTTACCAAATTTTTTACGAATACATTTTTTCTCAGTATAAGAATAAACCATCTATAATATACTCCTCAACTTCATTTATATTTTTTTTACTTTATTTCTACTTTTTTACTTTATTTCTACTTTTGCACCAACACTTTCTAATTTTTTTTTATTTTTTTCCGCATCCTCTTTAGATAAAGCTTCTTTTATTGTTACAGGTGCACTTTCTACTTTTAATTTAGCTTCTTTTAACCCTAATCCTGTTAATTCACGTACCATTTTTATTACACCAATTTTTTTATCACCTATTGATTTTAATATTAAATCAAATTCTAACTTTTCTTCTTTTTTTTCTTCTTTTTTTTCTTTTTTATTATTAAATATATATTCTTTTTTTATATTAAATCTTTTTTCCATTTCTGTAACTAACTCTATCACTTCTATTACATTCATTTTAGATAATATTTCTATAATCTCTTCTTTCTTCATTTTTCTAATACCTTTTTTTCTTTTATTAAAAACATTAATATATATATTAATTTGCCTATTGTAATTATTTTTAACATATTAATTATATTTAATAATATTTCTTTTATATCCGATATTTTTATATTTCCTAATATTTTTATTTTATCTTTTTTTATTATTTTACCTTCATAAACTAATGTTTTTATTTTTTCTTCTTTTAATTTTAATTTTTTCCATAACACTAAACTATCATTTATATTTTTTTTAGAAAAACATAACATTATCTGCCCTTTTATATAATCTTTTAAACATTCATATTTTGTTCCTTTTATTGCTTTTATAAATAATCTATTTCTTATTACATATAATTTCACATCTCTTTTATTTGCTTTTATATGTAATTCATTCATAATTTTTGAATTAATATCTTTATACTTTACTACCATTATAGATATTGATTCTATTATATTTTTATTTATTTGTTTTATTATTAATTCTTTTTTTTTAAAACTTTTTTTCAAACTATTACTCCTTTTTTATAATTTCTATATGACCCTATTCCTCTTTTATTTCTAAACCCATACTTTTTGCTGTACCTTTTATACATTTTATTGCAGATTTTATGTTTATTACATTCATATCTTTCATTTTCGTTTTTGCTATTTCTTTTATTTGTTTTTTTGTTATTTTTCCTACTTTTTTTTTATTATTTTCACTAGATCCTTTTTCTATACCAATAATTTTTTTTAATAAACTTGCTACTGGGGGATTTTTTATAATAAAAGTAAAACTTCTATCTGAATATATATTTATTATTACTGGTATCGGTATACCCTTTTCTATATTTTTAGTTTCTAAATTAAATTTTTTACAAAATTCCATTATATTTATTCCTTGTTGTCCTAATCTAGGTCCTATTGGTGGGCTAGGATTGGCTTTACCTGCTTCTACTTGTATTTTAACTACATTAATTATTTTTTTTTTATCCATCCTTTTAAATATCCTTAATTACTTTATAAAATTCTAATTCTACTGGCGTTGATCTACCAAAAATTAAAACACTTACTTGTAATTTATTTTTTTCAGAATTTATTTCTTCTACAATACCTGTAAAATCTGTAAAAGGACCTTCTATAACTCTTACTCTTTCTCCTAAATTAAATTTATTTTTATCAATATGTTTTTTTATATTACTTAATATTTTTTTTAATTCCTTTTTTTTTATAACTTCAGGTTTTATTACATTTGCTCCTATAAATCTAACTACTCTTTTTGTTTCATTAACTAACTTCCATGTTTTATCATTTAATTCCATTTCTAATAATATATATCCTGGATAATATTTACGTTCAATTTTACGTATTTTACCTGATAGATTTTCATTTTTTTTTTCTGAAGGTACTATCATTTTTCCAAATGATGTTTCTAATTTATATATTTTTATTCTATTTTTTAAATCACTTATAACTTTTTTTTCATAACCTGAATATATATTTACTACATACCATCTTTTTTTCACTTTTTTTCCCTTTTTTTCCCTTTTACTAGTTTTTCTTTATAAGAATTGCTATTAATCCACTAATTAAAGTATCTAATATCCATATTATTATACTTAATATAAATATTACTAATACAACTACTATTGTTGTTTTTATTATTTCTTGTTTTTTTGGCCAAACTACCCTTTTGATTTCTTTTTTTGCATTTTTTCCTAAACTTCTTAATTCTTTTCCTTTTACAGTCATTAACATTACATATATACTTAAACTATATAATAATAAATATATATATTTATTATTTTTTAATAAATATATTGCAATTAATATATTTATTATAGAATATAACCACTTTAACTCATCATACTTTTTATTTTTTATCATATTGTTTTCCTATTTCAGGCCAGGAGGGACTTGAACCCCCAACCTGCGATTTTGGAGACCGCTGCTCTACCAATTAAGCTACTGACCTTAATACTGCTCATGACCGGACTTGAACCGGAGACCTCACCTTTACCAAAGGTGTGCTCTACCACTGAGCTACATGAGCAATTCTTAGCGAACAACGGGAATCGAACCCGTATCATCAACTTGGAAGGCTAATGTTTTACCATTAAACTATGTTCGCCTTTGTGGAGAGAGAAGGATTCGAACCTTCGAAGCTTTCGCGGCAAATTTACAGTCTGCTCCCTTTGACCACTCAGGTATCTCTCCTTTTTTTATACAATATTTATCTTTAATGTTTTTTTACATCAATAAATATCATTAAATTAAAACAAATAATAATAAATATTGATATTAAAAATATTTTTTTAGTAACCACTTCAAATCTTTCACTTTTATAATTTAATATCGCTATTAATAACCAATAAATACTAATTAATGTCATTAAAATTAAATACATATATCCAGTATAACCATTTAAAAATAACATTATTTCTGCAATTATAAATAATATAATATATATTATTATATGTTTTTTTGTTTTTAATAAACCTTTACTTATTGGAAATACTGGTAGTTTGACTAACATATATTCATTTTTTTTTAATATAGCAATTGAATATGAATGTGGAATTTGCCATAACCAATAAATTAATAAAATTATTATTGCTGCTAAATCTATTTTATTACTAATAGAACAATATCCCATTATTGGAGGAAGTGCTCCAGCCAAACTACCTATTAATGTACTATATGCAGAATTTCTTTTATAATATAAACTATACATTAATATATATATTAATATTCCTATTAATGATAAACATATCACTAATATATTTGTTATTTTATAAAGTATTATTATACCTATTATTAATAATATATAAGCATAATTTATAGCCTTTTTTATAAAACTAAATTCTTTTACTAATACTCTAGTTTTTGTTCTTAACATTATACTATCAATATCTAAATCTATATAATTATTTATAATACAACTAGATGCTATAATTAATATTATACCTAATAAACTTCCTAATAATATTTTTATATTCCATTTATAAGATAAAAAAATTCCTCCTAATATAGATATTAAATTTCCTATAATAATTTTAGGTTTTATTATTAATAAATATTTTTTATTTACCATTTATATTATACATAATCCATAATGAACCACCTATTATTATACTTATTATTATTACTGTAAATAATAAAGATCCAATATATATATTTTTATCTAATATAGATATTTCTTTTATATTTATAAAAAATAGAATTTGAACAATTATTTGTATTATTGCAAATAATACAATTATTATTTTTATTACAACAATATATGCTAATATTGTTAATATTAATGATATTATAAATCCAATTATACAATCTTTTATATGCTTTTCATTTAATATTTTTAAATTTTTCATATCTTTACCCCTATTAAATATACTATTGTATAAATACTCACCCATATTATATGTAAAAAATGCCAAAAAATACTTAAACATAATAAACTCGTTTTATTTTTTATATTTAACCCTTTTAAAAAAATATTTATTAATAAACCTATCCCCCAATATATTCCTATTATAATATGTATACAATGTGTTCCTATTAATGTAATATACGCTGAAATTAAACTACTTGTTTTCGGTGTAAATCCTTTATTTATTAAATTAATAATTTCTTTCATTTCTAAAAATACAAATATTACCCCTAATAATAAAACTATTAATAAATTAAATACAATTTTTTCTTTTTTTAAAACTAATATACCTATAATAAAACTACTTAATAATAATATTAATGTTTCTATATTTACCATATACATATTATATATAATATTTTTTTTACTTAATAAAACATATACAGCAAAGATTACAGAAAATATTATACAATCACTTAAAATATATATCCAAAAACCTAATAAGATTTTATTATTATATTTTTTTTCACTTACATTGTCTATTTTATACATTGTTTATACCATTTTTCACTTCTATAAAAGTTTTTTCATTTGTTTTTATTTCATCAACATTTATATAATAATATTTCTTTTTACTATATATATACAACAGATATGTAATTATTATTCCTATAAATCCTAAAATAGATAACCACCAAATATACCAAACCATTGAAAAACTCAAAATTAAACTAAATAAAGAAATTATAAACGCTTTACTAGTATCTTTAGGCATTTTTATTTTTTTATATTTATTTTTTTTTACATATTGTCTTTTTTTTATAACCCAAAAATGATCCCTATCAATTACATTTGGTATATTTGCAAAATTATAACTTGGAGGAGGAGAAGATATACTCCATTCTAATGTTCTTCCATTCCACATATCACCTGAAGAATCTTTATTTTTATCTTTTTCTATTATACTTATAATTACTTGGAATACTTGACCAAGTATTCCAAATAAAATTATTATTGTTCCAAACATTGCTATTAATAATAATCTATGCCAAATATGATTATTATAATAACTTACCCTTCTTGTCATTCCTAATAACCCCAAAATATATAAAGGAACAAATGCTACAACTAAACCTATTAACCAACAAAAAAATGTATATTTCCCTATTTTTTCATTTAATTTAAAACCAACTATTTTAGGAAACCAATAATTGAAACCTGCTAAATATCCAAATATTACACCTCCTATTATAACATTATGAAAATGTGCTACTAAAAATAAACTATTATGTAATAAAAAATCAACCCCAGGTATAGATAATACTACTCCCGCCATCCCTCCTATACTAAATGCTATTAAAAACCCTACTGTCCATAACATTGGAATACTAAATTCTATTTTTCCTTTATACATTGTAAATAACCAATTAAATATTTTTACTCCTGTTGGTATTGAAATTATCATAGTAGATATACCAAAAAAAGCATTTACATCTGCACCTGCACCCATTGTAAAAAAATGATGCAACCATACTAGAAAGGATAATCCTGTTATTACACAAGTAGCATATACTAATGATTTATAACCAAATAACCGTTTTTTACAAAAAGTAGCTACTACTTCTGAAAATATACCAAATGCAGGTAAAATTAATATATAAACTTCTGGATGTCCCCATGCCCAAATAAGATTTACATACATCATTGGGTTTCCACCAAAATGATTAGTAAAAATTTGCATATCTAAATATCTATCTAATGTTAATAAACCAATAGTAGCAGTTAATATAGGAAAAGACATAATTATTAAAATATTACTACATAATATTGTCCATGTAAAAATAGGTAATCTCATAAAATACATTCCTGGTGCACGCATTTTTATTATTGTTACTAAAAAATTTATACCTGATATTAACGTTCCTATACCTGATACCTGTAAACTCCATATCCAATAGTCAACACCCACTCCTTTACTAAATTCTATCCCCGATAATGGTGGATACGCTAACCACCCTGTTGAAGCAAATTCCCCTATAAATAAAGAAATATTAATTAATATACCTGAAAAAACTGTTAACCATAAACTTAATGAATTTAAAAAAGGAAACGCAACATCTCTTGCACCAATTTGTAATGGAACTATTATATTCATTAAACCAAACATAAAAGGCATAGCCATAAAAAATATCATTATTACACCATGTACTGTAAAAATTTGATCATAATGATATGAAGGTAAATACCCTATATTATCTTTATAAGCAATCACTTGTTGTATTCTCATCATAATTGCATCTGTAAAACCCCGTATTAACATAATAAATGCAAAGATAATATAAATTATACCTATTTTTTTATGATCTAAGGTTGTTATCCAATTTTTCCAAATATCTTTCCATTTTTTTAAATACGTTATTATAATAACAATAAAAACACTAACAAAAACTACTAAGATTCCTGTAAATAAAATTATAGGTTCTTTATAAGGTATAGATTCCCAAGTTAATCTACCTAACATCTTTATACTCCTTTATTTATTAATAATTTTAAATATTTTTTTTCTAAAGATGAATAATATTCTATTTTATTATTTATAGTTTCTTTTAATAATATTTTATAATTTATATTTTTTTTATATTCTTTTATTTTTTTTATCCATGTTTCAAAATTTTTTAATGATACTACTAAAACTTTAAATTTCATACCAGAAAATCCTTTTCCACTAAAATTAGTAGACATTCCTATATAATTCCCTTGTTTATTCGACATTAAAAAATTTTTATTTTTCATACCTGACATAGCATACATTTGACTACATAATTGTGGTATAAAAAAAGAATTCATTACTGTTTCTGATGTTATTTTCAACTCTATCGGAACATTTATTGGTAAAACTAATTGATTAATGGTAGCTATTCCTATTTGATTATAAATAAATAACCATTTCCAATCTAACGATATTACTTCTACATTAATTAAATTATTATTGTTATTAATAATTTTTTTTTGAGGATCTAATTCATGTGTACTTTTCCAAGTAATAATACCTAAAATTAAAATAATCATCATCGGTACACCCCATATTACAACTTCCACTTTTTTTGAATAATCCCAATCAGGTTTATATTCTTGTTTTTTTTTTTCTCTATATTTATAAGAAAAATAAACTGTCATAAATATAACAGGTATAACAATTATTAACATTAATAATGTTGATATAAAAATTAAATACTTTTGTTCTAAACATATTTTTCCACCTGGATTTAATATACTTATATATCCTTCATTATTTAATATTAATATAAGTAATAAAATTAAATATATTTTTTTTTTCATTTATATTTCCACAATTAATTTTTATAAATATTTCTATTCTTCAATAAATGAACGTAATGCTTCTGAACGTGATGGATGCCTTAATTTACGTAATGCTTTTGCTTCTATTTGACGAATTCTTTCACGAGTTACATCAAATTGTTTACCTACCTCTTCTAAGGTATGATCTGTATTCATATCTATTCCAAATCTCATTCTTAAAACTTTGGCTTCCCTAGCTGTTAATTCACTTAAAACATTTCTTGTTGCTTCCACTAATCCTTCATCTGTTGCTGCTTCTATAGGTGATGCTGTAATATTATCTTCTATAACATCACTTAAATAATAATCTTCATCGTCACCTATAGGTGTTTCTATTGAAATAGGTTCTTTTGCAATTTTCATAATTTTTCTTATTTTCTTTTCTGAAATTTCTAGTCTATTACTTAATTCTTCAGGAGTAGGTTCTATACCTCTTTCTTGTAACATTTTTCTTGATAATCTTTTTAATCTATTTATTGTTTCTATCATATGTACTGGTATTCTTATTGTTCTAGCTTGATCGGCTATTGATCTAGTAATTGCTTGACGTATCCACCAGGTTGCGTATGTAGAAAATTTATATCCTCTACGATATTCAAATTTATCAACTGCTTTCATTAAACCTATATTACCTTCTTGAATTAAATCTAAAAATTGTAATCCACGATTTGTATATTTTTTTGCAATTGAAATTACTAATCTTAAATTAGCTTCAATCATTTCTTTTTTTGCTTTATGAGCCTTATATTCTCCTATTAACAACTTTCTATTTATTTCTTTTAATTCAACAACAGATAAATTTATTTGTTGTTGTTCTAATAATATTTTTTTTTGTGCTTTTAAAATCTCACTTCTATATTTTTTTATAATATTTTTTTTATCTGAATTATATATAAATTTATCTAACCAATTTATATTAGCTTCATTACCTATAAAACTATTTATAAATTCCTTTCTTGATACTTGGCCATATTTTACCATATATTTTAATATTACTTTTTCTTGAATTCTTATATTTTTTATACTTAAACGAACTTTACTTAATAAACATTCAAAATGTTTGGGCAATAATTTTATTTGTGAAAATACTTTTGATAAAAACTTTAATTCTATTTTGGTTTCTTTTGATTCATACCCATATGTTAATATAGTTATTTTTACTTTTTTATTTTGTTTACGAATTTTTTCAAATATTTTTTTTGTCAATATAGGATCGGGTCCTTCATTATAATTTTCACTATTTAAAACATTATTTTTTTTTAATTTATCTTCTTTTTTTAAATTCATAAAACCAGTAAACAACTCCGAAATTTTGCCTTCTGATTCTTTTATTATTAAATCATAAATTTCTATTATATAATCCACTGCTCCTGGTAAATATACTATAGCTGCCATAATTTCTTTAGTACCTTCTTCTATTTTTTTTGCTATTTCTATTTCACCTTTTCTATTTAATAATTCTATATTTCCCATTTCTCTCATATATATACGTACTGGATCATTATTACGTATATCATTTTCTTTATTCCAAGAATTTCTTTCACTGGTTTCTTCTATATTATTATAATTTTTATCTTCTTCAGATATTTTATCAATAATATTAATTCCTTTTTCTTTAAAAATACATATGATATCCTCTATTTTTTCTCTATTAGTCATATCATCATCAAATAAATCAAAAATTTCTGAATAAATCAAAAATCCTTGTTCTTTACCTTTATTTATTAATTCTTTTATATTTAATTCTAATATTTCCAACATATTTGTCTCTAACTTTTATTTTAATTCTTTATGTTAATAAAAATATTTTTCTTTAATCACATATTTTACACTATCTAATAATTCTTACTGTATCAATCTTCCTTCTTTACGATACCAATTTGATACATCACTTCTTTTAATATTTACGTTCAAAACGTTTACGTTCACGTTTCATTTTTTTCATATAACGTTTTATAGCAGCAGCTGCTTTTCTTTTACGAATAGATGTAGGTTTTTCATAAAATTCTCTACGACGTACTTCGGATAATATACCTCCTTTTTCACAAGATCTTTTAAATCTTCTTAAAGCAATATCAAATGATTCATTTTCTCTTATTTTAATATAAGGCATTTTTTCTCCTTTTTATTTTTTTCTATAATATAATATTAACATGATTATTTTAGGAATTGAAACATCTTGTGATGACACATGTATTGCAATATATGATACTAAATATGGTTTACTTGCAAATAAAAAATATACTCAACCTATCCATACTATTTTTGGAGGTGTAATACCCAAATTTTCATCCATATATCATTTAAATAAATTAATTCCTATTATTAAAAATTTATTATTAAAATTAAAAATTCATCAAAATAATATCAATGCTATAGCTTATACTGCTGGACCAGGATTATACAATTCATTAATTATTGGAGCATATATTGCTTATAGTATTTCTTATACACTTACTATACCTATTATAGGTGTTCATCATTTAGAAGGACATATATTTTCAGCTATGATTAATAAAAATCAACCTACTTTTCCTTTTATTTCTTTATTAATTTCTGGGGGTCATACTCAATTACTTGATGTTCACAATATAGGACATTATAAAATACTAGGCGAATCCTTAGATGATTCAATTGGAGAAACATTTGATAAAATAGCAAAACTGCTTAATCTATCTTATCCTGGAGGAGAAAAATTATCCAACTTAGCTAATTGTGGTAAAATCAAAAAACACTTGTTTCCTAAAATCTTAGCTACTAATCTACATTTCAGTTTTTCTGGTATTAAAACATATATATTTAATTATTTTAAACAATTAAATTTTAAAAAAAAACATCAATATAAAGCTAATGTAGCAAAATCCTTTGAAGAATATATTCTGAATATACTGAGTATAAAATGTTATAAAGCTTTAAGTAAATATGGTAGATCTTGTCTTATACTTTCAGGTGGTGTAAGTGCAAATAAGAATTTACGTAAAAATTTTATCAACAAATTAAAAAATAAAATTAATAATTTTACAATTTATTTCCCCGAAAAACCTCTTTGTACAGATAATGCGGCAATGATTGCTTATGTAGGTGCTATACGTATCACTTCAGGAGAAAAAATACATAAAAACATTATTATACGTCCAACTTGGTCTTTAGAAAAACTTAAATATCCTTTATTTTAATAAACTTCTTGTATTTGTTATTTTTACAAATTCTTTTATTGTTAATGTTTTTGCTCGTCTTTTTGGACTTATATTTAATGAATTTCTTAATCCTTTTAAATTCTTTTGTATTGTTTGCCTTTTATTTGAAAAAGATTTTTTTACTATATAAAAAAAAGTTTTTTTATCTTTTACTCTTAAACAAGATATTTTTTTATAAGGTATTAACTTAATCATAGTTGATATTACTTTTGGTTTTGGAATAAAGTTTTCTGAACTTAAATCAAATAATTTAAACACTTTACAAAAATATTGTATAATCACTGTAAGGCTCCCCCAACTTTTTTCTCCTTTTTTAGCTGACAATCTCATTGCTACTTCTTTTTGAAACATTAAATGCATATCTTTTATATTTTTTTTATATTTTATTAATTTTAATAAAATTTTTACAGATATATTATAAGGTAAATTTCCTATCACTCTAAGCTTTTTTATTTTACTTAAATCACTTTTTAAAATATCTTTTTTTAAAAAAATATAATTTGAATAAAAATAAAATTTATTAAATAACATTTTTATTAAATCATTATCAATTTCTATTGAATATATTTTATTTTTTGTAATATCTAAAAGTTTTTGTGTTATTAAACCTATTCCTGAACCTATTTCTAATATATGCTCATAGGTTTTTATATTAATTATTTTAATTATATTTTTTATTATACCTTTTTTTATAATAAAGTTTTGACCTAATTCTTTTTTTATTTTAATTTTTAACATTATTTTAAATTTTCAAATTTAGTAAATTTTCCTATAAATCTAATATTTATAACCCCTATTGGACCATTTCTTTGTTTTCCTATTATTAACTCAGCTAAACCTTTATTATCTAAACTATCACTATTATATACTTCGTCTCTATAAATAAATAAAATTAAATCTGCATCTTGTTCTATAGCACCTGATTCTCTTAAATCGGAAATTATTGGCCTTTTATTAATACGTTGTTCTAACGATCTATTTAATTGGGATACAGCTAATACAGGACAATTAAATTCTTTAGCTATACTTTTTAAAGATCTAGAAATTTCCGAAATTTCTGCCGTACGATTATATGATATTCCAGAAACATGCATTAATTGTAAGTAATCTATCATTATTAAACTGATTTTTCCTGTATCTCTTATACATCTTCTTATTTTTTTTCTTATTTCTATTGGGGTAAGCATTGGTGTATCATCTACATATAATTTACAATTCTTAATTAATTTTAATGATTCCGTTAATTTTAACCAATCCTCTTCTCCTATATTACCTTTTCTTATATTATTTTGATCTATACGTCCTAATGAAGATAACATTCGCAATATTAATTGTTCTGCAGGCATTTCCATAGAAAATATTATTACTGGATCCTCATTATTATTTAGAATAATAGATTCTACAATATTCATTGCAAAACTCGTCTTGCCCATAGATGGTCTACCAGCTATTATTATTAAATCAGATTTTTGAAAACCCGATGTCATTTTATCTAATTCAGTAAATCCTGTAATTAATCCAGTCATAGAACTTTTTGTACTATACATTTTATTTATACGATCAATTGTTCTATTTAATAATTCATTTATATTTAATATATTTTTAACTCTATATCGTGATTCTGATATTTTAAATATTAATTTTTCAGCTTTATTTATTATTTCTTGCACATTATTACCCTTTCTATTAAAAGCTTCTTCTGCTATTTTATTTGCTATACTTATTAAATTACGCAAAATTGCACGTTCTCTAACTATATCAGCATATGCCACAATATTATTTATTGACGGAGTATTTCTAGATAATTCTGATAAATAACTTATACCACCAATTTTTTCTAACTTATTGTTTTTTTCTAACGATTCAGCCACAGTTACTATATCTATTATATTATTTTTTTCTGCTATATCTTTAATAGCATCAAAAATATATTTATGTTCTATACTATAAAAATCTTCATTTATAATAATTTCTGATATTTTATTCCACGCTTCGTTATCAAGCATTAAACCACCTAATATTGATTGTTCTGCTTCTAATGAATGAGGAGGTATTTTTAATTTTTTTATATCTTTATCATTAATTATTTTTTTCATTTATTTTTAAACGTTTAATATTTATTTTTATATTTATTTTTTCATATAATTTTATTTTATATTCTCCAATTTTTTTTATTATATTTTTATTAATCTTTATTTGATTTTTATTTATTTGTATTCCATATTTTTCATAAATTTTTTTCGATAAATAACGCCTTCCTATCGAACCAAATAAGTTCCCTGTTGGTCCTGATTTACAAAATAATTCTATATTTAAAGTTTTTAATTTTTTTTTAATTTTGTTTATATGCAATTTATATTCATTTAAAAAGTCATTACGTTTTTCATAAAAAAACTCTATATTTTTTTTCTTTGCTATTATTGCTAAACCTTTTCTTATTAAATAATTTCTAGCATAACCCTTGTTTACATGTACTATATCACCTTTTTTTCCACTTTTTATATTTTTATCAATTAATATAACTTTCATATCTCCACCCCATTTGTTTATATCTTTTTATCAGTATAAGGTAATAAACCCAAATATCTTGCTTTTTTTATTGCTTTAGTTAATTTTCTCTGGTATTTTAATTTGGTACCTGTTATTCTACTTGGAATTATTTTTCCATTATCAGAAATATATAATTTTAATATATCACTATTTTTATAATCTATTTCTTTTACTTTTTCAGCTGTAAATCTACAATATTTTTTTTTACGAAATAACATTTTTTTTGCCTATTACTCTTCAATTTTTTTTAACAATAATATATCTAATTATTAATTCATTATATTTTATTTTTTTTTCTATTTGTTTTATAACATATTTTTCACATTGTATATTAATTAATATAATCTTAGCTTTTTTTTGATTTTTTATTAAATAATATAAATTTAACTTCCCTAAATCTTCAAATTTCTTTATTAATCCTTTATTTTCAATAATTATTTTTATTATTTTTTTGATAATTTCTGCTATCCAAGTATTTTTATTGACATAAAATAAAATAACTATTTCATAATTCCTCATTTTTCTATCCTTATAATAACTAACGGATCGGACGGGACTTGAACCCGCGACCTTCGGCGTGACAAGCCGATATTCTAACCAACTAAACTACCGATCCTTTTTTTTGGGTAGTGCAAGATTCGAACTTGCGACCCTCAGTTTGTAATACTGATGCTCTTCCTACTGAGCTAACCACCCCCTTTAATAAGTTCCATAATGCTAACCGAATAATATAATTGGATTCTGGTATACGTTCTATTTCTAATATTTTTATTTTATTTTTTATTCTTCTATTTAAATATAAACCTCCTTTTCCTGTACATATAAATTTCTTTAAATTATACATTTTTATATTTATTTTTTTATTTATATTTATTTTTTTTTCTTTACTTAAAGATATAGGTATATGAAAATAATATCCTTTATTTTTTAATTCAAAAATACCTATATTATATATATATTTACTAATTTTAATACTACTAATTATAAATGAATAATTATAATCAAACCATGCTCCTAATGCTATAGCTTTTAATTTTGATATTTTAAATATAGGTATATTTAAAATATATGCTATTCCTTTACTTATACATTTTATTATTTTTATATTTTTTATATCTCCTATTGTTTTCCCATAAATTAAATAATTTATTTCTGATAAATTAATTTTTTTTGTATTTAAAATATTTTTTAAAAATAAAAAAAATAAAATATTATTTTCATATTTATTTTTTTTATAAAATCCTATTATTTTTATAATTGTATTTTTTTTTAATTTATATAAAGATATAGAATAATTCTTATAAGAATAATCTATCGATAATAATATTTTCATTATTTAATAAATAATTAAATTACGAATATCATCTAATAATTTTATTATAAAGTTAAGAAATTTGGCTGCATACACGCCATTTATAAATCTATGATCATAAGATATACAAATTGGTAACATTATTTTAGGTTTAAATTCTTTTCCATTCCAAATGGGTTTAATTTGATTTTTCCCAATACCTAAAATCCCTACTTCCGGACTATTAATTATTGGAGTAAAACCTTGACCACCTATTATTCCTAAATTTGATATTGTAAAACAACCTCCAATCATATCATCAATTTTATTTTTGCCTAATAAAGTTCTTTTTGTTAATTCTTTTAATTCTAAAGCAATATCAATTATATTTTTTTTATCTACATGTTTTATTACAGGAACTAATAAACCTTTTGATGTATTCATAGCAATACTAATATTAATATATTTTTTTAAAATTATTTTATTTTTTTTTATATCAAAAAACATATTAAATTTATAAAATTGTTTTAAAGCACACGAACATACTTTAATTAGAAAAGATAATAATGTTATTTTTATACCTATTTCATATTTTATTTTTTTTCTAATTTTTTCTACTTTAGTAACATCTATTTCATCAAAATGAGTTACATGAGGTATCGTTCTCCAACTATTCTGTAAATTTTTAGCACTAATACTTAATAAGTTATTTATATGTTTTTCTTCTATATCTTTCGTATTTATATACTTCTGTATATCTTCTTTTAAAATACAATTTTTATTACCACTACCTATTATTTTATTTTTTGCTAAATCAATACCTATTTTTCTTGCCATTAATCTAACAGCTGGACCAGCATGTATACCAATTTCTTTTTTTAAACTAACTTTATCTTTTTTATTTATAATTTCTTCTTCTATTTCAATTATTGAATTACCTGAATATATCTTATCACCTTCTTTTATTAAAATATTTTTTATTTTTCCTGATTTTGGTGATGGTAAATCTATAGTAGCTTTTTCTGATTCTAAAACCACTATAGTATCATCTTTTTTTATAACATCCCCAACTTTTACTGGTATTTCTATTACTTCAACTTTTTTATTTATATCACCTATTGCAGGTAGTTTAATGATCAAGTTATTTCCTTTTATAACATTAATGGATTTATTTTTTTAGTATTTATATCATATTTTTTTAAAGCATTTTTTACAATAGATCTATCTATTATTCCTTTGTTATTTAGTGATTTTAAAGAAATTATTGTTATAAAATAACGATCTACTTCAAAAAAATAACGTAATTTTTTACGAGTATCTGATCTTCCATAACCATCTGTACCCAATACATAATAATCATTTGGTACCCAAGCACGTACTTGATCTGCATATAATTTTATATAATCTGTGCTTGCTATTATTGGACTTTTATATTTTTCTAAACATTTTGTGATCCATGGTTTTAATGTGTTAGTTTTTTCACACATTAAATTTTTTTTTCTATCCATTTCTAATGCTTCTCTTCTTAATTCATTAAAACTAGTTACACTCCAAATATTAGAAGCAATATTAAATTCATCTCTTAAAATTTCAGATGCATATTCTACTTCACGTAAAATAGTACCAGACCCTAATAATTGTACTTGTAATTTTATATTTTTTGTTTTTGTTTCCCGTAATAAATACATTCCACGTATTATTCCTTCTTCACATTTTTTTGGTTTTGTTGGATGTAAATACTTTTCATTCATTAAACTTATATAATAATAACACTTTTCTTTATTTACATACATTGTTTTTAAACCGTTTTGTAATATTACTGCTAATTCATAAGAATATGTTGGATCATAAGAACGACAACTTGGTATTATTGATGCTAATACTTGACCATGACCATCTTGATGTTGCAAACCTTCGCCGTTTAATGTAGTTCTCCCTGATGTACCTCCTAATAAAAACCCTCTAGATTGTAAATCACCAGCTGCCCATGCTAAATCCCCTATTCTTTGAAAACCAAACATTGAATAATAAATATAAAAAGGTATTAAAGTATAACTATGATTTGCATAAGATGTTGCTGCTGCAATCCAAGAAGACATCGAGCCTAATTCATTAATACCCTCTTCAATAATTTGACCTTTTTTATCTTCTTTATAATAAATTAATTTTTCTGCATCCATAGGTATATATTTTTGTCCTTCTATTGAATAAATTCCTACTTTACTAAACATAGTTTCCATTCCAAAAGTTCTAGCTTCATCTGGTAAAATAGGTACTATTCTTTTACCTATATTTTTATTTTGCATTAAACTATTTATTATACGTACACAAATCATTGTAGTAGAAAGTTTTCTATTTCCTATCTTTTTTATGATCTTATCAACTATTGTCTTTTCTAAAGAATGTATTTTTAATTCAAACCTTTTTCCATTACGTTTAGGTAAATATCCATTAAGTTTTTTTCGACATTCATGTATATATTTGATTTCAGGTGAATCTTCATCGGGTTTATAAAATGGAATATTATTTTCTTTTATATGTTCATTTTTTATAGGTATTTCAAATCTATCTCTAAACCTTTTTAATGCTTTATAATCTATACTCTTTACATTATGAGATTCCATACTTGATTCGAACTTATATATACCATATCCTTTTATTGTATGTGCTACAATTACTGTAGGTTTTCTAAAAGAATTATGAAAAGCTTCATAATACGCCGCATATACTTTTTGAGAATCATGACCCCCTCTTGTAAGATTTGAAATTTCTTTATCTGATATTTTTTTCACCAATGTTGCTGTTTCTTGATATTTTCCAAACAAATGTTCTTTTGTATATTTTCCCCCTAACGCTTGATATCTTTGATATTCCCCATCTATTGTTTCATTTATACATTTTTGTAAACTTCCTTTCTTATCTTTTTCCAATAAACTATCCCATCCACCACCCCAAACTACTTTGATTACATTCCAATTCGCTCCTTTAAATATTTGTTCTAACTCCTCAATTATTCTACCATTACCACGTACCGGACCATCTAATCTTTGTAAATTACAATTTATTACAAATATCAAATTATCTAATTTTTCTCTGCTTGCAACATTTATTGCTCCTATTGTTTCTACTTCATCACATTCCCCATCTCCTACAAATGCCCATACTTTTCTATCTTTCATATTTTTTATCCCACGCGAATCCATATATTTCATTAATCGAGCTTGATATATAGCTTGTAATGGACCTAATCCCATTGATACCGTGGGAAATTGCCAATACTTTGGCATTAAATATGGATGAGGATATGCCGATAACCCTTCTCCTTTTATTTCTTTTCTAAAATTATCTAACTGATTTTCTTTTAAACGACTTTCTAAATAAGAGCGTGCATATATTCCTGGTGCTATATGTCCTTGAAAATATATTAAATCTCCTTCAAAGTTATTATTTTTTCCTCTAAAAAAATGATTAAATCCTACTTCGTATAAAGTACAGCTGGACATATAACTGGCTATATGTCCACCTAAATTCTTTTTTTTATTAGCTCTCATTATTAATGCTATCGTATTCCATCTAACAGCAGAACGTATTTTACTTTCCAAATATGTATTACCTGGATTGGTTTTTTCACAATTTTTTGGTATTGTATTTTTATAATCCTGATAATATTTATTTAATATATTAGTTTTTATTATATATTTATTCTTTATATAATTAATTATATTTTTTAATAAACTTTTTACACAAAACATCCCCTCTAGATCCATGACTTCACCTCTATCTTTTTATCCATTATGATCCGATCATCCTATTTTATTATTTTTAATACTTTTAATGTTTTTAATACCGTAGCATGATATTTTTTTGATAACCATGTTAAAGGTAATCTTATTCCTTTTTTTACTAACCCCATTTTATTTAATGCCCATTTTACTGGTATAGGATTTGATTCAATACTTAATGCATAATGTAAAGGCATTAATTTTTTATTTATTTTATATGCTAATTCCATATTACCTTTTCTTGATGCTATACATAAATCATGCATTGTTTTAGGTACTATATTCGATGAAACCGAAATAACACCATGACCACCTGATAATATAAACTCACACGCTGTACTATCATCACCTGAATATAAATAAAAATCTTTATATTTTACTTTTTCAATTAATTCTACAGCTCTTTCTAAATCTCCTGAAGATTCTTTTATTCCTACTATATTTTCAATATTTGATAATTTTAAAATTGTTTCATTATATATATCTACACCTGTTCTGTTAGGAACATTATATATAATTATTGGTAATCCTACAGCCGATACTTCTTTAAAATGTTTATACATCCCTTCTTGAGTTGGTTTATTATAATATGGTGTGACTGATAACCCATACTCGGCACCTGCCTCTTTAGCCATTTTTGTTAAATTTACAGCATCCATTGTTGAATTTGCACCTATTCCTGCTATTACGGGTATATTTTTATTAACTTCATTAACAATTGTACGTATTACTTTAAAATGTTCCTCTAATGTCATTGTAGTATTTTCACCTGTTGTTCCAGCTGCTAATATTGCATCCGTTTTATTTTCTAAATGAAATTTTACTAATTTTCTTAAGGATTCCCAATCTATTACACCATTTTTTTTCATTGGTGTAGCCATTGCAACTATACTTCCCCTAATCATATATTAACCTCTTTTTTTAAAAATATTATTTTTAATAAAATCATTTCTAAACCCGATTTCAAATCTGGTACTACTAACATAGTTTTACGTCCTTTTAATATTATTTTATAATATATATTTATTTCGTCTATAGTAAACTTATTAGAAAAATAAATTAATTCTTTATCTATCTCTTCTTTTATTAATTTAAAATAATTTGGTATTATTTTTGATAAAGCTATTTTATGAAATAAAATAATTAATTCATCACATATATATATAAAATCTACTCCTAACTCATATAAATTTCTTATTACTTTTAACACTTTATCTATATCACTTTGTATTAAAGCTTTTACTATTAAATATATATAATTTTTATTTATTACTCCTATCAATTTTATTATATGTTTTTCTTTTATTTTTTTTCCACAAAAACTAATAGATTGTTCTACTAACGATAAAGCATCTCTCATAGACCCTTTTGAAACTTTACAGATTAATTTTAATGCACTATTTTCTATTAATAGTTTTTCGACAAATAATATTTTTTTTAAATATTTCATCATTAATTTAATAGGTATTAGTTTTAAATTAAATTGTAAACATCTTGATAAAATTGTAATTGGTATTTTTTTTAAATTAGTCGTTGCTAATAAAAATTTTATATATTCTGGAGGTTCTTCTAAAGTTTTTAATAAAGCATTAAAACTATATAAAGAAAGCATATGTACTTCATCTATTAAATATATTTTATAACGACCTATAACAGGAGGATATTTTATATCTTCTAATATTTTTTTTGTTTCTTCCACTTTAGTACGTGACGCAGCATCTACTTCTATTAAATCACTAAAGTTTCCTATATTTATTAATTGACAATTCTTACATTTTTCACATGTATTGATTACTATCCCTTTTTCACAGTTTAAACATTTTGCAAATATTCTTGCTATTGTTGTTTTTCCAACACCCCTAGTACCTGTAAATAAATAAGCATGATGTAATCTATAATTTTTTATAGAATTTTTTAAAGATTTTATTACATGTTTTTGCCCTATTAACTCATCTAAAGTTTTGGGTCTTAATTTGAGAGCTAAAACTACATGTCTCATTTTTCTTCTACATGTCCTCCAAACTGTTTACGCATTGCTGATAGCAATTTCTCACCATATCTATTGTTCATTCTCGACTTAAATCTAACATATAATGATGTTGTTAATACCTCTACTGGTATTGATTCTTCTAAAGCTGTTTTTACTATCCATCTAACTTCACCTGAATCCTTCACTTTGCCACTAAATTCTTTAAGATTAACATCTTTTGCTAATGATATAGAAATTAAATCTAATAACCATGACTCTATTACACTTCCTCTACGCCATATTTCCGAAATATAATATAAATTTAATTGATACCTGTGTTTATATAATACATGTTTTTTATTGATATTGTTCATTATATCAAACCCTTCTGCATAAGATTGCATCATTCCATATTCTATACCATTATGTATCATTTTAACAAAATGTCCTGACCCTATTTTTCCACAATACATATAACATTTATTTTTTTCTGAAGATAATATACAAAAAATTTTATGTTTTTTTTCAAACATTTTTTTATTCCCTCCTATCATCATACAAAATCCTCTTTTTAAACCCCATATTCCACCTGACACGCCTACATCTATATAATTTATTCCTCTTATAACTAGTTTTTCAGATCTTTGGATATCTTTTTTAAAATATCCATTACTACCATCTATTATAGTATCTCCCTTTTCCATATAGTTTATTATTTTTAAAATTATTTTTTCCGTTATTTCGCCAGCCGGTAACATTAACCAAATGGTTCTAGGATTAGATAAACTTAAAACTAAGTCTTTTAATGATTTTACCCCTATTCCTCCTTTTTTTTCTATTTGTTTTATATTCGTTATATTTTTATCAAAAACATAACAAGTATATTTATTTTTTAATAATCTTATCGAAATATTTCCTCCCATTTTTCCTAAACCAATAATACCTATTATCATTTTATTCTCCTCATAATATTTATTTTTTACGGAGAGGAAGGGATTCGAACCCTTGAAGTCAATAACTTACACACTTTCCAAATGTGCTCCTTCGACCACTCGGACACCTCTCCAATATTCTTCTCAACTATGTATACCTTTTCCTTTTATCAATAATTTTAATGAGATTATATATAATAATAAAATAAATATGATTATGGCTACTAATGATTTTCCTATAACTATATCGGATATCCCCAAAATCCCATATCTAAAAGTATTCACCATATAAAATATTGGATTTATTAATGATAAGTTTTTCCAAAAATATGGTAATAAATTTATATTATAAAAAACACCCCCAAGATAAGTTAAAGGCGTTAAAACAAAAATAGGTATTATTGAGATATCATCAAAATTATTCGCCAATAAGGCATTCATAAAACCTGCTAATGAAAATAATATAGATGTTAAAATTACTATTAATATAGTTAAACAAGGATGTACAATATTTATTTTTGTAAATAATAAGGACAATAATGTAACTATCAACCCTACTAATAAACCTCTCAACACACCCCCTATAATAAAACCATCTAATATCACCCAACTTGGCATAGGCGATATTATTAATTCTTCTATAGATCGTTGAAATTTATTACCAAACAATGAAGACGCTACATTTGAATAACTATTTGTTATTACAGCCATCATTATTAATCCTGGAATTAGATAATTGATATAACTCACACCACCCATATTACCTAATTTACAACCTAGTAATTTGCCAAAAATTATAAAATACATTGTAGTCGTAACTGAAGATGGTAATAACGTTTGTGGCCAAATACGTAAAAATCTACGAACTTCTCTTTGTATTAATGTACTAAGCGCTATAAGTTTTCTTTGTTTGTTCAATTTTATACTCTATTTTTTTTATCAATTAAATTTAAAAACATTTCTTCTAATCTATTAGAATTATTCCGTATAGATAAAATCTCTATTTTATTTTTCTCCAATATATTAAAAATATCATTTAATTTTGTTCCTTTTTTTATTGATAATAATATTTTATAAGAATCTTGTTTTTTTATTTTTACTCCTTTTATTAATGGTAAGTTTTTTAAAGGATTTTTTGTTTCTAATAAAAATGTATTAACATCTAATTGTCTTAATAAAGATTGCATGCTCGTGTTTTTTATAATTATACCTTTATTTATAATTGCTACATTTCTACATAAACTTTCAGCTTCTTCTAAATAGTGTGTTGTTAAAATAATAGTTTTTTTTTCATTTTTATTTATATTATACATATAATCCCATATATTTTTTCGTACTTCAATATCTAACCCTGCTGTTGGTTCATCTAAAATTAGCAATTTAGGATTATGTACTAAAGAACGTGCAATCATTAACCTTCTTTTCATGCCACCAGATAACTTTCTTACTATCATTTCTCTTTGTTTAAATAAACTTAAATCTTTTAATAATTTATAAATACGTAGTTTAGACAAGTTTTTCGATATTCCATAATATCCTGCTTGTGTAAAAAGAATATTTTCAACTTTTTCAAATTGATTAAAATTATATTCTTGAGATACATAACCTAAATAATATTTAGCTTTTGAAAAATTTTTATCTATATCTATATCAAAAATTTTTATTTTTCCACAAGTCTTTTTTATTAACGAACTTATTATTCCTATTGTTGTTGATTTTCCTGCTCCATTTGGTCCCAATAATGCAAAAAAATCTCCATTTATAACATTTAAATTTATATCTTTTAACGCATAAATGTTTTTTTTATAAATTTTAGTTAATTTTTTTATACTTAAGGCTAGTTTTTTCATATTTGTCCTTATATAGCGGGAAACGAGACTCGAACTCGCGACCTTCACTTTGGCAAAGTGACACTCTTACCAACTGAGCTATTCCCGCAAATACAACAATGTCCCATAGGAGGTTCGAACCCCTGTTACCGCCGTGAAAGAGCGGTGTCCTAGACCACTAGACGAATGGGACTTAATAATATATATTATTATTTTAATAAAAAAAATTGTCAATATTTACTATATTTTGTAAGGATATGATAATGATAAAAAAAACCACTATCGAAATGGAAGGATTAATTATAGAAACTTTACCAAATACAATGTTTCGAGTACAACTATCCAATGGGCATATTGTTACAGCACATATATCGGGTAAAATTCGAAAAAATTATATCAAAATATTAACCGGAGATACAGTAAAAGTTGAACTTAGCCCTTATGATCTTACAAAAGGTCGTATAATATATCGTTCACGTTAATTTTTATGAATAAAAACAATAAGAAAATTCTTGTATGTATGTCTGGAGGAATTGATTCTTCTTTATGTGCTTTTTTACTTGTACAAAAAGGATATAATGTTGAAGGTTTATTTATGAAAAATTGGGAGTTTCAAAATAATTGTACAATACAAACCGATTTTGATGATGTCAAATATATCTGTAATAAATTAAAAATAATTTTGCATATTGTAAATTTTTCAGCCGAATATTGGAATAAGGTTTTTAAAACAACTCTTCAAACACTTATTTATGGTACCACTCCAAATCCTGACATTTTATGTAATAAAGAAATAAAATTTAATTTATTAATTAAATATGCTTTTAATATATTACAAGCTGATTTTCTTGCTACTGGACATTATGTTAAATTACAAAATACGTTGTTAATCAAAAGTCTTGATTTAAATAAAGATCAAAGTTATTACTTATATCATATAAACAAATATTGTATACACAAAATTCTTTTTCCTATTGGACATTATAAAAAATTTGAAATACGTAAAATGGCAAAATTTATTTGTTTTAACATCTATCAAAAAAAAGAATCTTTTGGTATTTGTTTTGTAGGAAATAAAAATTTTTCATCTTTTTTAAATTTTTTTCTTCCTTTAAACACTGGTAAAATACAAACCAATAATAATATTTTTATAGGACAACATAAAGGCATTCCTTTTTATACGATAGGACAAAAAAATGGATTTATTATAACAAAATTTTTTAATCAAACTTCTTGGTACGTTTTTAAAAAAAATTTCCATAAAAATCTTTTATATGTCACAAACCACCACAATCAATTTTTATATAAAAATTCTTTAATAGCAACACAATTACATTGGCTTCAGAATCCTTTTAATAACACAAATAATAACTTTACGTTATTTGCTAAAATCAGATATAGACAAATAGATCAACAATGTATAGTTTATAATTTTATATATTATATAAAAGTTGATTTTTTATATAAACAAAAATCAATGACAGAAGGACAATCTATTGTTTTATATAAAAATAAGATTTGTTTAGGTGGAGCTATTATTCATAGCACTTATAATAGAAACTAATTAAAATATCTTAAGTAGTTTTTTTATAATCATTATAAATTTTTTTATTTCATCTAACTTATTATATATTGCAAACGATATTCTACAAACTGAATTTATTCCATAATTATTTAATATCGGTTGTACACAATGATTACCCGTTCTAATAGCAATACCATATTGATCTAATAATAACCCTATATCATGTGAATTAATACCTTCTATTATAAAAGATACAACTGAAATTTTTTTATTTTTTCCTATAATATGAATTTGTTTTATTTTTTTTAATTTTTTTATTATATAATAAACTAATATTTTTTCCCAAATTTTAATAAAATGTAAATTTTTTTTTAACCACTTTAAAGAAGAATAATAAGCAATAATATTACATATTGCTTGTGTACCTGCTTCAAATTTATAAGGTAATTCAGAATATATTATTTTTTCTTTAAAAAAACTAAAATACTTTACCATGTCTCCACCATATTGCCAAGGATCCAGTTGTTTTAATATGTCTAAACGTATATATAATATACCTAACCCAGTAGGACCATAACTTTTATGGGACGAACAAACATAAAAATCTATATTTAATTTTTGTACATCAATTGTTTTATGTGATATAGATTGAGCTCCATCTATTAATATTAAAGCTTTTTTTTTATGAACTATTTTTGATAAACTTTTTATTGGATTTGTTGTTCCTAAAACATTCGAAACATGAGTGATTACTACTAATTTAGTTTTCTTTGTCACTAATTTCTTTAATTGTTTTATATCTATTAAACCCTGTTCATTTACTGGTATTATTTTTAATTTTACTCCTTTATTTTTTGATAAAATTTTCCAAGGAATAATATTGGAATGATGTTCCATCATCGAAATTAAAATTTCACTTCCTTTTTTTAATACCTTACCATAACTATTGGATACTAGATTTATAGATTCTGTTGTACCTTTTGTAAATATTACTTCTTCTTTATATTTTGCATTTATAAATTTACACACCATTGTTCTTGTACGTTCATAAGCTATTGTAGCTTCATTGGATAAATAATTGACTCCTCGATGAATATTAGCATTATAATATTTATTATATTCCTTCATTATTTTTATTACATTAGTTGGCATTTGAATAGTAGCGGCATTATCCAAATATATTAACGAATATATTTTATATATTATTTTTTTTAATACAGGAAAATCTTTTCTTATTTTAATAATTTTCTTTTGGATTTTTATATAATTAATTAACATTTTTATAAAGATATATATCTTTTAAACCAAAGATTTTTTTTATTTTTGTAAAAAATAGATATTTTTTTAATGATTTTATTTCTATTTTTTTTAAAATTTCATTTATTAAACTTAATAATATTAAGGTTTTTGCTAAATGTTTTTTTATCCCTCGTGTTCTTAAATAAAAAATATAATCTTCATTGATTTTTCCAATAATTGTTTTATGTGTACAAACTACATCTTTTGATTTAATTTTTAATTTCGGATTTGTTTTAATAGTAGCATTATTAGATAATAATATATTGGAATTTTTTTGAATACCATATACATTTTTTAGATTTTTTTTTATATTTATATAACAATTAAAAATTCCTTTAGAAGTATCATTTATTATTCCTTTATAATCTACATTAGATTTGGTAAAATTATTTTTATGATTAATAATAATTTTATTTTTTATTAATTTTTTAGGATAAAACAATCCTAATACCTTACATTTACTATATTCATCTTTTAAATTTATTAATACTTTATTATATAAATAATAACTATATATATTTATATTATAAAACTCACATTTACTATATTTTTTTTGATGTACAATAATATTTGATAAATAATAATCTATTTTATTTAATTCTTCTAATTTATAATATGCTATATTTGCCTTATTATTTATATTCATTTCCATGTTTATATTATTTATATTTTTTATTTTACTTTTATTTATATAATGCTCTAACATTTGTATTTTTAATTTTTTCTCAACAAAAACAACTATTTGTAAATTATTTTTTGTATATATTTTTTTTTTGGAAATATGTAAAATATATATTGGTTTTTTTATTTTTATAGTTGATTTTAAATAAATTATTAAACCACTATAAGAGTTTATAAACTGGTTTTCTTTCTTAAGAATATTTGTTTTTAAATAAATTAGATTGTTTGCACATAATTTATTTATATTTGAGTATTTTTTTGATAATTTTCCATCTATAACAACTATCATATAAGCATCAATATTTAATAACTGTATATCAAACATATTTTTTATAACCAAATAATTCTATTTCATTTACTAATTTTTTATCACCAGATTTTATAATTTTTCCATTTACTAATATATGTATATAATTAGGCTCTATATAATTTAATATACGTTTATAATGAGTAATTAAAATAATTGAACAATTATTAGATTTTATTAATTTTATTCCCTTGGATACAATTTTCATTGAATCAATATCTAAACCTGAATCTATTTCATCAAGTAATGCTACTTTTGGTTTTAACATTAACATTTGTAAAATTTCATTTTTTTTTCTTTCACCACCAGATAAATTTTCATTTACATCTCTATTTAAAAGTTTTTTTTCTATTTGTAAATATTTCATAAGTTTTTGTATTTTTTTTATCAATTTTAAAATATTAATTTTTTCTTTTTTTAAATATTTTAATTTTTCATTTAAAGCTGTATGTAAAAAATATATATTTTTTACTCCTGCTATTTCAATAGGATTTTGAAAACTTAAAAATAATCCAATTTTTGATCTTTCTTCTATATTCATTTCAGCAACATTAATATCATTAAAATAAATTTTACCGTTATTTATTTTATAATTTTCTTTTCCAACTAAGGTAGATAATAACGTTGATTTACCAGACCCATTAGGACCCATTATTACATGTATTTCACCTGTTTTTATTTTTATGTTAATACCTTTTAATATATTATTGTTTTTTATATTAACCTTTAAATTTTCGATTTTTAACATTTTAACCTAACGACCCTTCTAAAGTTATTTCTAATAAAGCTTCTGCTTCCACTGCAAACTCCATTGGTAATTTCTGAAATATATCTTTACAAAAACCATTCACAATCATATTTATAGTATTTTCTTTAGTTATCCCACGTTGCATTAAATAAAACATTTTCTCTTTATTTATTTTATAAGCAGTAGCTTCATGTTCTAAGATTGACGTATTATTATTAATCTCTTGATAAGGTATAGTATAAATAGTACTGTTGTTACCTATTATTAATGAATCACATTGAGTAAAATTTCTTGCATTACTAGCGTGTTGGATTATTTTTACTAAACCTCTATAAGCTTGTTTAGAACATCCAATTGCCACACCCTTAGAAATTATTGTTGATTTTGTATTTTTCCCTATATGAATCATTTTTGTACCTGTATCAGCTATTTGTTTATTCTTTGTTATAGCCACTGAATAAAATTCTCCTTTAGAATAATCCCCTTTAAGTATACAAGAAGGATATTTCCATGTTATTGATGAACCTGTTTCTAATTGTATCCAACTTATTTTAGATCTTCTTCCTTTACATAAGCCACGCTTTGTTACAAAATTATAAATTCCTCCTTTACCTTTGTCATTACCTGGATACCAATTTTGGACTGTAGAATATTTGATATAACTATCTTCAAACGCTATTAATTCTACTATAGCAGCATGCAATTGATTATCATCATATATAGTGGCTGTACAACCTTCTAAATAAGAAACTTCTGCTTTTTTTTCACATATTATTAATGTTCTTTCAAACTGTCCTATTTTATCAGTATTCATACGAAAATAAGTTGATAATTCTATAGGACATTTTTTACCTTCTGGTATAAAAACAAAAGATCCATCTGTAAAAACTGCGGAATTTAATGAAGCAAAATAATTATCATCTTTTTTTACCACAGACCCTAAATATATTTTTATTATATACGAATATTTGTTTATTGCTTCTGACATGGAACAAAAAATAATTCCTAATTTATATAATTTTTTTTGATATGTAGTTGCTATAGATACAGAATCAAAGACTGCATCTATAGCTATTCCTTTTTTCTTTTCATACAAATTCACACCTAATTTATTATACGCATATAATAATTTTTTCTCTAAATATTTTTTTTTAGGAGAACTAAAAAAGGAAAGTTCTTTATAATTTATTTTAGGTGTTTTAAATATAGCCCAAAATGGAGGTTTCATCTTTAACCATTTATAATAAGCTTCTAATCTCCATTTTAACATCCATTTGGGTTCTTTTTTATATTTCGATATATTACTTATTATTTTTTTATTTAATCCCGGTAATTGTATATTACTATCTATTTGTATTTTAAAACCATATTTATATTCTTTTTTATCTAAAAATTGTTGTAGTTGTTTATCTGTATTTCTCACCTTTCTTTTCTCTTAAGATATTGTTTAATATATTCACTTTTTAATCACCTACAGGAGTTCATATAATGAAGATACTCTGTACTATTGTTACCCTCATCATAGTTTATAATAATATTACTTGCCATTCTTTATTTATTAAACATAGTTTTCTATTACAATAATATTCATTTATACCTTCTCCTGGTAATTCTTGTATTACTTGTTCTCCATAAAATCTTAAATCATTTATTTTTTTTTCTAAGTTTTTATCTTCTAAAAATGGTGCTAATATTCCTTCTTTTATATTTTGTTGTTTCTCATTTAAGGATGTAAGTAATTTTAAATCCATAGTACACCCAGTGGATGGTCTTTTTTTTCCATAGTGTTGACCAATATCATATCGCCCTCCTTTTGCTAAAGGTTGAACATATCCTGATACATATGCTGTAAATATAAATCCATTATGATATTGATACCCTTTTAAATCTGATAAATCAAAATATATTGATATATTTTTTATATATTTTATACTTTTATATATTTCTTTTAATTCATCTAATAATACTTTTATTTCTTTTATAAACGATATTTTTTTATATGCTTGTTTTATAATATTAAAATCACCATGTAAGTTAGGTAACATTTTTAATATTTTACTGATTTTAAAATCAACTTTTATTTTATCTATTAAATGATAAACATCAGTATATGACTTATTGTCTATGGCTTCAAATAAGATTTTTAAATATTTGTGTTGTATTTTAGATTTTTTAACTAATAAATTATATATACCAATATGTCCAAATGATAAATTTATGTGTTTGGCTCCAGATACTATTAAACTTTGTATAGTAAGTATGAGGATTTCTATATCTGCTTCCATACCTATATATCCTAGTAATTCAATTCCTACTTGTATAGGATTTCTTTCTAAATCATTTTGTTCTTCATTAATAAAAGCACGAAAAACATTAGTGCAATAACAAACCCTATACGCTCCTTGATTTTGCAATACATTAGAATCTATCCTAGCTATTTGAGGGGTGGAATCAGCACTTAAACCAATTAATTTACCACTTAACATATCAATTAATTTAAAGGTTTGTATTTCTAAATCAGATCCTACAACATTTAATAATGTTTCTAAATATTCTATATGGGGAGGTATAAGAAAATTATAACCATATTTATAATATAGCTTTAATAGTTTAATTCTTAATTTTTCTAGTTTTATTGCTTGTGGTGGTAATATTTCATTTATACCATCCGGTAATAAATTTTTTTCATAATTTTTCATATATTATAGTTTTTTTTCCAAGATTCTGTAATATTACTTTGTAATAAATATAAAATCATATCAAGTATTTTTGGATTATAAGCATCTAACCAAAAAGCATCCTTATATTTACGTAACCATACTTTTTGTTTTTTTGCTAAATTTCGAGTAGCTGATAATATTTTTTCTTTTAATATAATAAAATTATATTTTCCTTCAATAAATTCCCATATTTGACGATAACCTATACTACGCATTGCCGGTAATTCTAAATACATATTATTCATATTTTTTAACCTTTCTACTTCTGTAATAAAACCTTTTTCAAACATAACATTTAAACGTAATAAAATATTGTTATACAATATTTCATTATTATTATGTGTAATAATAATTTTTAGTACCTTTCATGGAAATTTTTCTTTACTTTTTTTTGTCCAAAAATAATTAATAAGTTTATCAGTGTTTAAATATACTTCTAAAAATCTTGTTATTCTATAAATATCATTATGATTTATTTCATTGTTTTTTAATTTATTTTTTTTAAATAATTTGTGTAATAATAATAAATAATATTTATTATATTTTGTTATTTTATATTGTAAATCAGGTATTTTTGCTATTCCTTCTAATAAAATTTTAAAATAAAACATTGTACCACCAACTAATATCGGTATTTTTCCTAACTTACTAATTTTTTTCATTACTTTTAATGCATCTTTACGAAACTCCCAAGCAGAATAAGTTTCATTAGGATTTCTTATATCTATTAATTCATGATATATATTATTTGGTTTTGCTGTACCAATATCCATATATCTATAAACCATAGATGAATCTACACTAATTAATTCACAATTTAATATTTTTTTTAATTTTATAGCTATTTTGGTTTTACCTGATGCTGTGGTCCCCATTAAAAAAATCGCTATTGGTTTGTTTATTATATTATATTTTTTCATATTATATTTTACGTAAAAATAATTTATCTAATTTATTATTAGATAATTTTATCCATGTAGGACGACCATGATTACAAACTTTTATATGTTTCGTTAATTCCATTTCACGTAACAATGAATTCATTTCTATAATCGTTAATTTTTTATTTGAACGTATACTATTATAACAAGAATATTTTATCAAAGATTTTTTAAAAATATTTTTTATAGTTTTTTCAGAATGTAACAACTGTAATTTTTCAAAAAGTTTTTTTAATAAAAAATATATATTTATATTTTTGAAAAATAACTTTGGTATTTCTTTTATTAAAATTACATTAAATTTAATTATTTCTAATGTTATACCTATGTTAAAAAAATTGTCTTGATATTTTTTTATTAATGTAATTATTTCATAATCTACTTTTAGACTAATCGGTAATAATAATTTTTGTCTTACAATTTTCTTTTGTAATTGTTGGTTTTTTATTTTTTCATATATTATACGTTCATGCGCAGCATGAATATCTACAATAATTAAACCTTCTTGATTTTGTGATATAATATATTTTTCTTTATATTGACATATTGCAAATCCTAAAAAGTTTTTATTGCATATTTGTTTAGATGCAGATAAACTATAATTTTCTTCTTTTTTATTAAATCTTTGTTTATTTTGTAAATTACAATTATGTTTTAATGCAAAATAAATTTTTTCAAAAATAAATGTATTTATTATATTTTCATCAATAAATCGTACTTTATATTTGTTCGGATGTATATTTACATCTAAGAACTTTGAATTTATACTTATATATAAAATATAAGATGGTTTTAAACCCTTAAACATAATTTCATTATATGCCTTTAATATAATTTTTTTTAATAAAGGATCCTTTATAATTCTTCTATTTATAAAAATATATTGTTTTTTTTTATTCACCATATCAGTTGGTATAAACAACCAACCCATAATTTTAATTTTATTTTTTGTATCATATTTATTTATAAATAAACTATTTTTGATCAAATTTTTTCCAAAAATTTTACAAATTCTATTTATACATTCATCAATATTTACACACGGTAATAATTTATATATATTGTTTTTATTTATTAAAGTCCAACAAATATCAAATCTTGATAACACCAACTGATAAAACATTTCAAATATTTTATTATTTTCAATTCTATCACTAGATAAATATTTTAATTTTATTAAATTATTATAAAATAAATCACTTATACTTACTGTCGTTCCTTTTAAATGTGGAAAAGGAAACCTATCTATGTTTCCAAATGTATTAGATATACCATACCCCTTATACGTTTCATTATAAGGATTAGATATTAAAGAATAATTAGATATTGAACCTATAGCTGATAACGCTTCACCTCTAAAACCTAATGTTTTAATATGATGAATATCTTTTACACTAGTTATTTTACTTGTAGCGTTTTTAGTAAATACTAATTTTAAATCATCTTTATTTATTCCACAACCATTATCTATAACTTCTATTAATTGTTTTCCACCGTTTTTTATATTAATTTTAATATTATTACTTCCAGCATCTATAGCATTTTCTACTAATTCTTTTAATACATATGAAGGATCTCTAATAAGTTCTCCAGCAGATAGTTTATTTATTAAATTTTTATTCAGTATTTTTATTCTATTCATAATATTACTATATTTATACCTAACAAATTATATTTAATACTATATATTTTTTTACTAATTTAAATTTACAAATATATTGTTTTTTAAAATTTATTATAAGTTTGTTTATATCTACTTTATATAAAGTTTTTTTTATATTTTTATATTGTATAATATAAATATCACTAGTATGATCATATTCTATTCTTTTTTTTAATTTATTTATTTTTTGTATAACAAACATACTATTGATTTTGTGTTTATTCCTTTTATATATACCATTACAAAAATAGATTTCTTTATTTTTTAATTTATTAATTGGAAATTCTTTTTTTTGTCCACAATCAAAACCGTTCATTTTATAACATATTTCTTATAGCACCTGTATCTGCCGAAGTAGCATAATATGAATACAATTTTAACGCTTTAGTTATTTTTCTATTACGTTTAGTTATGTTTTTCCATTTATTTTTATATTTGTTATTCATTTTTTTTCTACGAAGACTTAATAGTTTTTTATTAATTAATAAATTTATATATCTTTCTTTTATATTTATGCTTATTAAATCATTATCTTCAATTAAAGCTATATTACCATATTCAGCGGCTTCCGGAGATATGTGTCCAATTGATAAGCCTGATGTACCACCAGAAAATCTTCCATCCGTTAATAATGCACAATATTTATCTAATTTTTTATATTTTAAATACGATGTAGGAAATAACATTTCTTGCATTCCAGGACCCCCTTTAGGTCCTTCAAAACATATTATTAAAACATCACCTTTTTTTATTTGATTATTTAATATTTTTTTTACGGCTTTTTCTTGTGAATATACAACTTTCGCCCTACCTTTAAATGTTAAATTGTTGTTATATACTCCTGCTGTTTTAACTACACATCCTTTGTATGCTATATTACCAAATAATATCGCTAACCCTCCATCTTTAGAATAACAATTTTTTATATTACGTATACAACCATTTTTTCTATCTTTATCTAATAAAGTCCATTGATTATTCTGATAAATAGATTTTTGTGTGATCATACGACCAGGAGCGGATTGATAAAACTTTAAGACTTTTTTTTCATTAGAATACATAATATCCCATTGATATAAAGCTTTTTCTAATGTTTTACTATGTATTGTAGATACAGATAAATTTAATAAATTTAATTTATTTAATTCTCCTAACAGACCAAACACCCCTCCAGCTCTATGAAAATCTTCAATATAATATTGATTGGTATTTGGCGACAATTTACATAATTGAGGCACCTTTCTTGATAACTGATCTATATTTTTTAATTCAAAGTTGATATTAGCTTCTTTAGCTATAGCTAATAAATGTAGTATTGTATTAGTTGACCCACCCATCGCTATATCCAATATCATCGCATTTTCAAAAGATTCTTTTACACAAATATCGAGAGGTAAAACTTTTTTTTCTTTTTTATAATATTCTTTAGTAATTTCTACAATTCTTTTTCCTACTTTATTAAATAATAATTTTCTATTTATATGAGTAGATAATAATGTTCCATTACCTGGGTATGTTAAACCTAAAACTTCTAATAAACAATTCATAGAATTTGCTGTAAACATACCTGAACAACTACCACAGGTTGGACATGCATTTTTTTCTATTTCTAATATTTTTTTTTTATTCTTATTATTATTGTTGGATCCACTTATTATTATTGCATCAACTAAATTTATATGTTTTTTATCATTTTTTAACCTACCTGCTTCCATTGGCCCACCTGAAACAAAAATTGTAGGCAAATTTAATCTAAAACACGCTAATAACATACCTGGAGTAATTTTATCACAATTAGAAATACACACTAACGCATCTGCACAATGTGCATTTACCATATATTCTATTGAATCAGCTATAAGTTCTCTTGACGGCAACGAATACAACATACCCATATGACCCATAGCTATTCCATCATCTATCGCAATAGTATTAAAAATTTTTGCATTAGCACCATTGTGTTGGATTGATTTTTTTATAATCTTTCCTACTTGGTCTAACTTTATATGTCCTGGCACAAAATCGGTATAAGAATTTGCTATAGCAATTATGGGTTTATCAAAATCATTATCTTTAATTCCTGTAGCACGCCATAAAGCTCGTGCTCCAACCATGTTTTTATTTGTCGTAATATACGATCTATAATTTTTCATATATTGCATCCTATTATGTTAAAAAACTATTTTGGCAACATCTTTATAATCTTTAACAAAATGAATTTTTATATTATTTTTTAAATAATTTGGTAATTTATCAACATCACTTTTATTACCTATAGGTAATAAAATTTCAAATATTTCACTTCTTCTTGCTGCTACTATTTTTTCTCTTATTCCTCCTACTGATAATACTTGACCTGTTAAAGTAATTTCTCCAGTCATTGCTAACATTCTTTTTATACTTTTTAATTTAGCTAATGATATTAACGCTGTTGTCATTGTTATTCCTGCCGATGGCCCATCTTTAGGTACTGATCCTTCTGGTACATGTAAATGTATAAAATATTTATTAAAAAATTTTTTATTTATATTATAATATTTTATATTAGCTAATGTATAACTATAAGCTATATTGGCTGACTCTTTCATGACACTACCTAATTTACCTGTCAATTTTAATCCGGTTTTTAAATTATTTATTTTAACAGCTTCTATTGGCAAAGTAACACCACCTCTAGATGTCCAGGCTAATCCTGTGACTACCCCTATACCTTTTAATAATTTTTCTTTTTTAAAAATAGGTAGACCTAAATAATTTTTTAAATTATTTATTGAAATGTTTATAACTTTATTTTTATTTTTTAATAATTTCACTACGGATTTACGAATAATACGATGTAATTGTTTTTCTAAATTTCTTAATCCTGATTCTCTAGCATATCCTTCTATAACTTGTTTTAACGCTGTAGATGTAATTTTTATACTATTTTTCGGTAAATTATCTTTTTTTACTAATTTAGGCCATAAATATTTTTTAGCTATAGTATATTTTTCTTCAGATATATAACCATATAATCTAATCACTTCCATTCTATCATATAAAGGTATTGGAATTGTATCTATTTGATTTGCTGTACATATAAATAATACTTTAGATAAATCTACATTGATATCTAAATAATTATCAAAAAATTCATTATTTTGTTCTGAATCCAAAACCTCCAATAAAGCAGCAGCTGGATCATTATTATATGTTTGACTAATTTTATCTATTTCATCTAACATAATTACAGGATTTAAGACTTGAGTATCTTTTAAAGCTTGAACCATTTTTCCTGGCATTGAACTTACATATGTTCTACGATGCCCTTTTATCTCCGCTTCATCACGTATACCCCCTAAAGAGATTCTATAAAATTTTCTTCCTAAAGCATTAGCTATAGATTTTCCTATAGATGTTTTACCAACACCTGGGGGGCCTATTAATAATAAAATTGAACCTCCTACTGTACCTTTAAATGTACATTCAGCTAAAAATTCTATAATTCTTTCTTTTATATCATTTATACCATCATGATTTTTATTTAATATTTTTCGTGCATAATTTATATCTATTATATCTTTAGATACAATTCCCCAAGGAATTTTTGTTAACCAATCTAAATAATTCCGAGTCGTACTATATTCTGGTGATCCTATTTCTAATATTTTTAATTTATTTAATTCTTCTCTTATTTTATTTTTAACTTTATTTGATAACACAAAGTTTTTTATACGTACTTTAAATTTGTTTATATCTTTTTTTCGTTCATCTTTTTGTATATCTAATTCTTTTTGTATAATTTTTAATTGTTCTCTTAAAAAAAATTCTCTTTGTCTATCATGCATTTGCAAATTGACTTGTTGTGAGATTTTACTATAGAACTTCGCTATTTCTATTTCTTTTCTTAACATAGGTAACACTAATTGCATACGATTTAAAATTGATAAGGTTTCTAAAATTCTTTGCAATTCTTTACCTTTATTTGATGTTATTGCTGCTGCAAAATCTGTTAATGGGCCAGGATCACTTGGACTAAATCTATTTAAATATTTTTTTAATTCTTCACCATATAAAGGATTATTTGGTAATAATTCTTTGATTCCATTTCTTATTGCTATAGCATACGCACGGGTCTCATTCGATTCTTTATTTATAATGTCTTTAGGATATATAACTTCTACAAAAAAAGGAGGATTTTTAGATATCCAATTTATAATTTTAAATCGTCTTAAGCCTTGAGCTATAAATGGAATTTGATCACCATCTGTACGATGTACTTTAACTATAGTTCCCATTAAATGAAATTCCTTGGTCTTAGGAATTTCTTTAGTATTATTTCCAACATAAATTAATCCTAAACAACTATGTTTAGTAGTACCTACTCTTTTTATAGTTTCAATCCATCTATTTTTATTTATTACTAATGGTTGTATTTGAGCAGGAAAAAAAGGCCTATTATTTATAGGAAGTAAATAAATACTTTCTGGAAATAAATGATTTATAGACACTATTTTTGTCCTTTCTATTTATGGTATTTTTTACACAATTTCTTTTATCGAATCCATCTATTTTTACCTTCTTGATAACACACTATTTTAAACGTTTTTGAAGCCATCATTGGATAAACCACTTTACTTATATGATGTCATTTGATTATTAAATATTTTAACATATTAAATTTAGATAATCATTTTTTACTTTGTTAATCGTATAAGTCATTATGTTTTGATTATTTATTTTGTTTTAAAATCAATAATATTATATAATATTATTTTTAACATTAATTCATATATTATTTATGATTACAATCACATCTATCAAAGGTATGAAAGATATTTTACCTACCAAATCGGTTATTTGGCAATACATAGAAAATAAAATTAAAATGATTTTATATAAATATTTTTATTTAGAAATTCGAACTCCCATTATGGAAAAAACACATTTATTTAATCTTTCTTTAGGACAAACTACCGATATCATAAAAAAAGAAATGTATACTTTTAATGATAAAAATAATATTTCTTTAACATTACGACCTGAAAATACTACTTCTATAATCAGATCAATCTTAGAACATCATAGTTTTTTTAATAATAAAGAACAAAAACTTTGGTATGTAGGCCCCATGTTTAGATATGAAAATCCTCAACATGGTAGATATCGACAATTTCATCAATTTGGAGTTGAAACCTTTAACATGTATGGTCCTGATATTGATTCAGAAATAATTTTCATAACAAATAGAATTTTTCAAGTATTAGGTATAAAAAAATATTTAAACTTAGAATTAAATTCATTAGGATCAAAAAATTCCAGAAGATTATATTCTAATATATTATTTAAATATTTTAAAAAATTTAAAAACTATTTAGATACTAATCTAATATATACATTATATAATAATCCTTTAAGACTATTAGACAATAAAATCAATAATATCAAATATATATTTAAGCATACTCCTAAAATATTAGATTTTATTGATATAAAATCTCTTCAACATTTTGATTTATTAAAAAATATTTTAACTTATACAAATATTAAATACACAATCAATACAAACTTAGTAAGAGGATTAGATTATTATTCCCGTACTGTTTTTGAATGGACCACTACTTTTTTAGGTAGTCAAAACACTATATGTGCTGGGGGGAGATATGATTATTTAATCAAATACTTTCATGGTAAACATACTCCTGCGATCGGTTTTGCTATTGGTTTAGAAAGAATAATTTTATTATTAGAAAAACTAAATCTTTTACCAACAAATATAAATGTTACAATTAATATTTTATTTATTACACTTTCCACTGACAAAAAAATACAAATCAAATCACTAAAAATTTTAGAACAAATTCGTAATGAATTACCTAATTTAATTATACAAACAAATTATTGTAATACATCTTTAAAAAAACAATTATATAAAGCAAATAAAAATAACATACATATTATTTTATTTTATGGAAGTAAGGAATTTCAAACCAATAAAATTTCTATTAAAGATTTATATAATAATACACAAAAATTCTTAGAATTTAAACATTTAATCAAAACCTTAAAATTAATATTTTATCATGAATCTAATTATTTCAATTATTGGTAAAACCAATGTAGGAAAATCTACATTATTTAATTGTTTAACCAAAAACAAAAATTCTATAATAAATAATATTCCTTATTTTACAAGAGATAGAAAATATGGAATCTTACAAATCAACAATCAAAAAATCATTTTAATCGATACAGCAGCTATTTCACATAAGTTTTTTTATTATAAAAAAAAACATATAACATATTATATTAATAAACAAACCAAACTAGCTATTCAAGAATCACATATCATTTTATTTGTCATAACGTCCTATACTAATTTAGATACTTTTTATAAAAACTTTATAAGTTTTTTAAAAAACAAAAATAAAAAAATTATATTTATTATCAATAAAATTGATTATCTAATTAAGTTTTCTTGTAACAAGTTATTTAATTTTTATAAACCCATTTTGATATCTGCGTTACACAACATAAATATTAATAAATTATTAAATCTAATCAAATTTAATTTATCTAAACACACTACAATTATTAACAATAATCCGTCCACTAAAATATGTTTAATAGGAAAAACTAATGTTGGAAAATCAACATTAATTAATAGCTTATTAAAGGAAAATCGTTTAATTATTAATAATCGTCCTGGAACAACTAGAGAAAATATCACAATAAAAATACATTATAAAAATCATTTATTTCTTTTAACTGATACAAAAGGACTAACTCACAATATAAAACACAATAAAAATCTATTTTTTTTAATACAAACAAATGATATTATTTTTTATGTTATAGATGCACATAGTGGTATCTTTGAAAAAGATATATATCTTTTAACAAAAATTTTTTTATTAGGAAAACATTTATTTTTAATTATTAATAAATGGGATGCCATCACTAATAAACAAAAACTTTTAATACGAAAAGAATTAACTATAAAATTATATAAATATAAAAAATTTTTAAATATACATTTTATTTCTGCTTTATATTTTTATAATATAAACACAATCTTTCATTCTATAGATTATTTTTTATATTTCAAATCCAAAACTTGGTCAATACATTTTTTAACAAAATTAATTAATTTAGCCATAACCAACAATCCCCCATTAAAAAAACAACATCTTTTGAAATTTTTATTAGCAAAACAAATTAATATAAACCCTATTATTATTATGATTTTTGGTCACAAACACATCAAATTCTTACCAAATAATTATAAAAAATATTTATTTAATTTTCTTATACACAAATTAAATATAAAAAATATTTTATTACAAATTCATTATTTTAACCAATAAAGTTCACGCCTGAGAGGATTCGAACCTCCAACTTTTTGATTCGTAATCAAATACTCTATCCAATTGAGTTACAGGCGCTTATAGTTTTTTATGGAGAGAGAGGGTTTCGAACCCTCGATAGATATATGTTTCTATACTCCCTTAGCAGGGGAGCGCCTTAATCCACTCGGCCACCTCTCCTTGTATTTATAATTCTTCTTGTATATAAGTTTGATCTAAGTGAAAAGTTGTATGTAATACCTTGATTGATAAGTCCATATTGGGTTCATCAATAATTATAGAAATTTGGATTTCTGATATAGACAATAATCTAATAGTGATACCTTGTTTTTCTAAAATATAAATCAATTTTTTTGCTACGTATGAATGTGAGGTTATTCCTATTCCTATTATTGAAATTTTAACAATTTTATCATACCCTTCTATTTGTCCACATAATTGCTTACACACATATTCTTTTATAAGAGGATAATTGGTTTTATAATCATATTTTGATAAAGTAAACGTTAACTCAACTTGCTTATTGATTGTTTTAATATTTTGAAGCAATATATCTGCTTCTGATATTTGTCTTAAAATTGTATAACATACCCCCGGTACACCATCGGAAACATTTAAAACCGTTAGTTCAGCTTCATTACAATTATATGTTATTCCGGAAATTAACGTTTTTTCCATATGATTTGCTAAAATAGACCTCTTTTTTATTATTAATGTACCTGGATTATTATCAAACACAGATAAAACTCTTAAAGGTATATTATATTTTCCTGCAAACTCAACAGAACGTATTTGTAATACTTTGGATCCTAAACTAGACAATTCTAACATTTCCTCAACAGTTATATATGATAGTAAACTAGAAGTCTTACATAATCTAGGATCAGTTGTATAAACACCAGATACATCTGTATATATTTGACATTCATCTGCTTTAATAGATGTAGCTAATGCTACTGCTGTTGTATCTGACCCCCCTCTTCCTAATGTAGTTATATTTCCATATTTATCTATTCCTTGAAAACCCGCCACTATAACAATAGTATTATTATTTATATCTTTATTTATTATTGAAGTATCTATATGTTTTATACGAGCTTTTGTATAAACACTATCTGTAAATATAGATACTTGTGCTCCTGTATAAGATTTTGCTTGAACACCAACAATATTTAAAGCCATAGATAATAACGCTATAGTTACTTGTTCACCAGTTGATATCAAAATATCTAACTCTCTATTCTTATAAATATTATTTACTTGTTTTTCATTATACATGTTTTTAGCTAAAGATAATAATCTATTTGTTTCTCCACTCATCGCTGATACTACAACAATTATTTTATTCTTTTTTTTATAAAATAATTTTATTTGTTTAGCAATATTTTTGATATTTTTTATTGAACCTACTGATGTGCCACCAAATTTTTGTACAAAAATTCCCATATTATCCTCTTTTTAAAATATTTTTTATAATTGTTTTTATTTGTTTGAGATTTTGTTTACTAGTTTTTATATATGAAAAATCATTATTTTTATTATAAATAATCTTTTGATTTTGTTTTAATAGTTTTTTTAAAATTACATTAGAGTTTATTATATCGAAACAATCTTTCGTTATTTTAATAAAAACATATATATAATGTTTCTTAATAATATATAAAAGTATGATACTTTTTTTTAATAAATTTTTTAATAATTTATTGATTATTAAAAATACATCTTTTTTATACTCACTTTTGATTTTTTTAATTAAAATTTTATATTCATATAAATAAAAAATTTGATGTAATAACTTTGTTATTATGTTTTTTATATTTAGTTTTTGTAACGTTTTTAATTGATCAATATATATTTTTTGTTTATTGATAATATTTAATATATTATGTTCTATATTTTTTATATTTTGTTTAATATTATAAGATATATTTTTAACAATTAAATTATTTTTTAATATATAATATATAGCTTTTTTATTGGTTAATGCCTCAATACGACGTATTCCTTTATATACACTTTTTTCGGACACAATACAAAAATTCACAATATTTTTTGTATTTTTTATATGAGTTCCATTACATACTTCTATTGAATAACTACCCTCTTTTCCAATAAATACTACATTTAATTTATTTTTAATATAATTCGTTTCAAATACTAAATTTATGTCTTGTAATGATAAATTTTTTATAAAAATGATATTTTTTTTTAGAATTTCATTATTGATTAAGTGTTCAATAATAAATAATTGTTCATTTGAAATATTTTTATAATAATTAAAATCCAAAGTTATTTTTTTTTCATTAATTAAACATCCTTTTTTCACAATATTTATATTTAATACTCTTTTTAACGTTTCATTTAATAAATGTATTGCAGAATGATTTATACTTAGTTTATAACGAACAAATTTATCTATATAAACATTTACCTTATTATCAATCACTAACTGACCTTTTAACAATATTCCTATATGTAAATATAAATTGTTATATTTTTTAACATGATATACTTTAAATTTTCCTATATCATTATATATATATCCAATATCGCTAATTTGTCCACAAGATTCAAAAAAAAATGATGTGGTTTTTAAAATAATAATTCCTTCTACATTTTCTTTTATAAATTTTATTTTGTTACCTTTTTTATTACAAAGTTGTATGATTTTTGTTTTATATTTATATATATTTAAACTACTTACATAAGTTTTTTTATTTAATAATGTTTGTCTCAACTCTGCTATCATTTATACCCCAGCAACGTAATTACATCCAAATATGTACCTTATCATTAACTCTAATCTAGACAATAAATAATCTTTTGTTTATTTCTAAAGTTTTCATAAATTACCTATCATATCTGTTTTTTTGCAAATTAATTCTTTTTTTATTATTATATGTTTAATATACTATTATTAATTTGATATTTTTTATACTACAATGAAAAAGAATTTATATAATACCACACCCATAATTACACAATATTTAAAAATCAAAAATAAATATAAAAATATTTTATTATTATATCGTATGGGTGATTTTTATGAATTCCTTTTTGAAGATGCACACCAAGCATCTGCTTTATTAAATATACAATTAACTAGTAAAGGAAAATATAATAATAAACCTATTCCAATGGCTGGAATACCTTCTCATAGTATAAATACATATTTAAAACGTATAATCACTACCGGAATATCTGTTGCTATTTGTGAACAAATACCAAATAAAAAAACAAATAATAAAAAATTAATAGAAAGAAAAGTAATTAGAGTAATAACACCTGGAACTATATATGAAGAACATTTATTAGATGAAAATAAAGATAATTTAATTTTATCTATAATATATCAAAATAATATATGGGGTATTGCTTGGTTAGAATTAACCACAGGAGATTTTGGGGTATTAGAAGTGAATAATCAACAAAAGTTAATTTTAGAATTAGAAAGATTAAATCCTGTGGAATTATTAATTCCTAGTTCCACTCAAACATTACCTCCCCTTCCAATAAAAAAATCCATAATCAATCATATAAATGAAGAATATTTTCATTATCAAAATGCTTATAATATATTATATAACAAATTAAAAATAAAAAATATAGATACTAAACTTCATAATGGCGTATCTGCAGCTGGTGCTATAATTCACTATATAAATAATAATAAAATTTATAATTTATCACATATTAATCATTTAATTTTTGAAAAAAACAAATATAATTTAAATATAGATCGTACCACTAAAAAACATTTAGAAATTGATATAAATGTGAATGGTAAACAAGAAAATACATTATTTAGTGTTTTAAACACAACAATGACAAATATGGGTAGTAGATTATTAAAAAAATGGATTAATAATCCCATTACAAATTATAAATTAATTGAATTAAGACAAAATGCCATTCAGATTATTATCAATAATGATTTAATATATATTTTAAAAAAAAATATAAAAAAAATTGGAGATATAGAACGTATTATTACTAGAATAGCTTTAAAAAAAGCCACACCCATAGATTTAATAAAATTTAAAAATGCTTTAAAAGCATTTCCTAAAATTAAAAATATATTAAATATAATTTTAAAAACAAATCAACACATCAAATCTATACTTAATAAAATATATATATATATTTTTATATATCCACATATAGAATTACTTTTACATGATGCTTTAATCGACAATCCTCCTCATGCTATTAGAGATGGATATGTAATCAAATCTAATTTTAATCTAAAATTAGATACATTACGTGAAATATATAATAATTCAGAAAAATATATAAGAAATTTTGAAAATAAAGAAAAAATTCGTACAGGTATACATAAATTAAAAATTAATTTTAATAAACTTAATGGTTTTTTTATAGAATTACCTAAAAATAAAAAAACTAATTACAAAATACCTAAAGAATATATAAAAAATAAAACATTAAAACATTCAGAACGATTTTATTCTAAAGAATTACAATCTTTTGAAAACTTATTAATAGAATCTAAAACAAATTCATTCGAATATGAAACAAACATTTATAACAAAATAATTAATATTATTATTCATAATATAAAAGGTTTATTAAAAACATCCAAAGCAATAGCTGCATTAGATGTTATTACAACTTTATCTGAAAGAGCTATATCTCTGAATTTTTGTAAACCAATAATCAATAAAAACAAAATAGGCATAAAAATCATCGAGGGTAGACATCCGATAATAGAATCTGTCAATAAACATCAATTTATACCTAATAACTTATATTTAAATAATAAATCTAATATAAAAATTATTACAGGACCTAATATGGGAGGTAAATCTACTTATATTAGACAAAATGCTATAATAGTTTTATTAACTTATATAGGCAGTTATGTACCTGCTAAATATGCTGAAATTGGTCCTATTGATAAAATTTTTACTAGAATAGGATCTTATGATGATTTAAGTGCTGGAAAATCATCATTTATGATAGAAATGCAGGAAACGGCTAATATATTAAATACCGCAACCTTTAAAAGTTTAGTATTACTGGATGAAATAGGAAGAGGAACGAATCCTACTGAGGGTTTATCTATCGCTTGGGCTTGTTTAGAAAAATTAATACAAATTCAAGCTTTAACTTTATTTTCTACTCATTATTTTAGTTTAACTCAAATAGAAAAAAAATTTCAACAAATAAAAAATATACATTTTAATGCCTTAATCACTAATAATAAAATTACTTATATGTATAATATTAATCAAGGTGCAACCCACAATAGTTATAGTTTAAATGTGGCTAGTTTAGCACATATACCACTTTTTATTATCAATAAATCAACCCATATTTTTAATATATTAAAAAAACATAAAAACAATCACACAAAAATATATAATTTAATACATTTTCTCAAAAATTTAAAATTCAAAAAAATAACCATGTATCTAAATCTTTTAAAAAATTTAATAAAAAAAATATAATTATATTTTTTTTCCATAATTTTGATTTTTTGCTTTATAACTAGATCTTATTAAAGGACCCGAAGCAATATAATTAAAACCTAAAATATAACATATTTTTGCATAAAAATAAAAACTTGTTGGATGAACCCATCGTTGAATTGGTAAATGAAATTTAGATGGTGAAATATATTGTCCTATAGTTATAATATCTACTTTATTTTTTTTTATATCTTTTATAACATTGATCATTTGTTTATCATTTTCACCTAATCCTACCATTAAACCTGATTTCGTTTTTACTTTTGGACAATAATTTTTATATTGTTTTAATAACTTAAGTGAATAACAATAATTTCCACCTGGTTTAACTTTTAAATATAAATTGTGTATAGTTTCTATATTATGATTTAATACATTAGGTTTATTTTTTATTAATATCTTAATCGCAATATCACTTTTGCCTCTAAAATCAGGTACTAAAACTTCTATTTTGATATTTTTATATAATCTGTTTATTGCTCCAATACATTTTGAAAAATGATTAGCCCCTCCATCATATAAATCATCACGATTTACTGAAGTAATTACTATATATTTTATATTTAATTTAATAATTAATTTTATGATATCAAAAGGTTCATAATAATTTATATTCGTGGTATTACCATATGACACATCACAAAAAGGACATTTTCTAGTACATTTATTTCCTAAAATCATAATGGTTGCTATACGTTCATGAAAACATTTGATCAAATTAGGACAAGATGATTCTTCACAAACTGTATGTAAATAATTTTTCCGTAATTTATTTTTTATATTTTTGATTTCATTATATATAGGTATACGTAATTTAATCCAATTAGGTTTTTTCATATTTTGTTTAAAAAACCTTTTATCCAAACTTGTGCTTCTAATTTGAAATTAATAGGATATTTATATATATCAGTAAGTTTGATCATTTTTATATTAACTAAACCACACGGATTTATATTTTTAAATAGTTTTTTTTCATAATTAACATTATATGATACACCATGTAAACTACATCCTTTATTTATACATAAACCTACTGAAGCAATTTTATATTCTTTATTTTGTAATAAAATATACACCCCATGATGAGTTTTTGTATATGCCTTTATCTTATGATAAAATAATATATTTATTATATTTTTTTCTAAAATATTTATTAATTTATAAATAGTTATTTTTAAACGTTTAATATTTAATAATATATAAAAAATAATTTGTCCTGGAGTATGAAAGGTAAATTTTCCTCCTCTATTTATTTTTAATAACATGATATTATGTTGTATCACAAAATTATTTAATTTATCTAAATTCCCTTTAGTAAATATTGAAAAATGTTCTACAATTAAAATTTTATCAGGATCTTTTTTATTTCGATATTTAGAATATATATTCATATATTTCAAAATATATTGATAGTTATATATCTTTCCTAAACAAACCAATATTACAATTGGTGTATGTAATATATATGTAAACATCACTTACAGAAAGTTGGATTGTGGAAGGCGTGGGATTTGAACCCACGAATTTTTATAAAATTACTTGTTTTCGAAACAAGTGCAATCAACCTCTCTGCCAGCCTTCCATACGGAGGGACAGGGATTTGAACCCTGGAAAAGTAATTAACTTTTGTCGGTTTTCAAAACCGATGCATTCAACCACTCTGCCACCCCTCCTATATAATTATATTATAGTTATAATAATTTTATTATTATTTAAATTATTAGTGTCATTATAAAATTTATTTTTTTTTACACAAATAATATATTTTATATTATTTTTATTTATTCCTTTTACTACTAAATTATTAAAAATAAAATTCATTCTATATTTATTTAAATATAAATTATATTTGATATTTCCTAAACCTATTGTATTAATTTTTAATAATATTTTTTTATTTGGATTATTACGCATATATATAATATATTGATTTAAAATATTATTAAATTTGTTATTAAAAAAATAAATATCATAATTAAAATAAATATTTTTAATAAAAGGTAATTTGTTATAAATAATATCATTATTTAATTTCATATTATTATTTTTATTTAATAATAATAATATTGAAAAAATTATTATTAATAATTTTTTATTGTTCATATTGTTGTATTTTTGTATTTATAATAATGTGTTAAAGCAATTGCTATTGCATCTATAGCATCATAACTATTAATATATCTTAATTTGAAAAACGAACAAACTATTTGTTTTAAAATTAATTTATTGGATGCACCATATCCTGTAATACATTGTTTTATTAAACGAGATGAATATTCAAACACTGGTAAATTATGATTTGCAGCACATACTATAGCTGTTCCTCTTGCTTGAATTAACCTTAAAGTTTTAAAAATATTTTTTTTATTAGATATAAATACTTCTTCTATTGCAACTTCATAAGGACAATAATGAGCTAGTATCTCACTAATGCCACTATATAGAAATTTTAATTTTTTTGAAAAATTATTAATCTTAATCACATTTATATAACCACTATCCATATAATATGGATAATCTTTTATCTTTATTAAACCAAAACCAGTTTTTAACAATCCAGGATCTATACCTAAATATATCATGTTAAATTTCTGAAGGTGCTCCTGTTAACGGACAAATAAATTGGTTGTTTTTAGGAAACGCAATAACATCTCTAATATTCTTAGATTGTGTTAATAACATGACTATACGATCTAAACCTAAAGCTAACCCTCCATGTGGCGGTACACCATATTTAAAAGCTTTTAAAAAAAAACAAAAATTTTTATTAATTTTTGTATAACTTAATCCTAATATTTTTAATATTATTTTTTGAATTTTTTCATGATTTATACGAATTGACCCACCACCTAATTCAATACCATTAATTATTAAATCAAAAGAATTAGCAACCGATTTTTCGGGATTATATATTACTTCGTATAAAGTAGATTTAGGTGCAGTAAATGGATGATGATATGATGTTAATAGTCCTGAATCATCACGTTTAAATAAAGGAAAATTTATTACCCATATGGGTGCCCATTGTTTGATATAAAGATTAAAATCTTTTGCTAATTTTGTTATTAACGCTGACAATGAAGAATTCACAATATTTTTTTTACCAGCACAACAAAAAATTATATCTCCATTTTTTATATGTAATTTTTTGATAAGTTTTTTGATAACTTCATCTGTTAGATTTTTTAAAATAGGAGATTTTAAACCATTTAAACCTACTTCTATATTGTAAAATTTTATCCAGATTAAACAGTTTGCACCATATAATTTAACATACTTCTTTATTTGTTTAACAGATAAAACAACACCTCCTTTAAAATTTATAGCAGCTATTCTAGTATTTTTACTTTTTTTAAATATATGTATATTTTTAGGAATTAAATCATCTATATCTTTGATTATTATTGGAATTCTTAAATCGGGTTTATCTGTTCCATATTTTTTCATAGCCTCTTTATATTCTATTTGTTTAAATTCTGGTGAGAAATTTACATTCAATATTTCTTTAAATAAATATTTAATCATATTTTCAATAATATTCATTATTGCTTTTTTATTCATAAATGAAGTTTCTATATCAATTTGTGTAAATTCTGGTTGTCTATCCGACCGTAAATCTTCATCTCTAAAACATTTAGCAATTTGATAATATCTATCTAAACCTGAAAACATTAAAAGTTGTTTATATATTTGAGGTGATTGAGGTAATGCAAAAAATTTATTTAAAGTTTTATGACTTGTTATAATAAAAGTACGTGCCCCTTCAACAGTAATCTTACTTAATATAGGTGTTTCGATTTCAATAAATTGATTCAACTTTAAAAAGTTTCTAATATTATGATTTATTGTAGAACGAATAATTAACTTATTTATATATTTTTTACGACGTAAATCAATATAACGATATTTAAATCTTATTTCTTCTTTAAGTGTTTTATTATCAGATAATTTAAACGGTAAAGTTATTGATTTACTTAAAATATTTAATTCAATTATAAATATATCAATCATATTGGTTAAATTATTTTTTTCAGGTCTTAATTTTATCAATCCTATTATTTTGATAATATATTCAGATTTTATTTTTTTTGCTAAAACAAAATTTGTAAAATCAATTTTTTTTGAATCAATAACTATTTGAAGAATACCATACATATCACGTAAATCTATAAAGACAAGGCGACCATGATCACGTATGTTGTTAACCCATCCGTATAATGTTACATAACTATTTATAAAATGTTTATTGACTTGACCACAAAAAATACTACGCATTATTTGATTTCCATAAAAAATATATAATTTACAAAAATGAATAATTATAATAAAATTAACTATCTATATATAAAATATATAAATATTATAAAATATAAACAAGAGATATTAATGAAAATTAATAATATTATTCCTAAATTATTTACAGCTTTATCAAAAAAAGATTATACAAAAATAAAAAACATATTAAAATATTTTCGTTCCGCTGATATTGCTGATAAAATTTCACGTCAATCAAATAAATTCATATTACAAATATTAAATAGTCAAAAATCTAAAAGAAAAGCTGATATATTTTCTTATTTACCAAAAGATAAACAACTTGAAATTACTAAAAAACTTAATAATGAAGAAATCATAAAACTGTTTGTAAAAATGAATTCTGATGATAGTGCTGATGTATTTAATATGTTTGAACCAAGACGTAGAGAAAATATATTACGTAGTATGGCAAAGAAAGTTAGAGAAAATATTATAAAACTTTCTAGTTATGAAGATGGAACTGCAGGTGCTATTATGACATCAAATTATGTTGTTATACCTGACAATATAAATGTTTTACAAGCGTTAAACAAAATTAAACAAACAGCACCTGATGCAGAAACAATTTATCAAATATATGTATTAGATAAAAATCAAAAATTAACAGGAACCTTATCATTACGGCAAATAATTTTAGCTAATCCTATTGCTTTAATAAAAGATTTAATGATAAAAGATGTAATATATGTTACTACAAATTCCAAACAAGAATATGTAACTAAACTTATTTCTCATTATGATTTTTTAGCCATCCCTGTAATTAATTCTGAACATAAATTAGTAGGTATCATTACATATGATGATGCTATGGATGTTGTAGAAAGAGAAACAACAGATGATTTTCATAAATCAGGTAGTGTAGGTACATTAGAATATAATATTGTTCGTACCAACTTATGGACGTTATATAGTAAACGTATATTTTGGTTAATTTTATTAATTTTTGGTAATTTATTTTCTGGAGCTGGAATATCACAATATGAAGAAACAATTTATTCTAAAATAGCTTTAGTTTTTTTCTTACCTTTATTAATAGGTAGTGGTGGTAATGCTGGATCACAAGCAGCTACTCTTATGATAAGAGGGTTAGGTACAGGAGAAATTAACATTAAAGATTGGGCTAAATTAATGAGTAAAGAATTATTAGTTTCCGGAATATTAGGTTTCACAATGGCCATTGTAATATATCCCATTGGATATATTAGAGGAGGTATCGAAGTAGCATCTTCTGTAGCCATTAGTATGATAATAATTGTAATTATAGGTAGTTTACTCGGTATGTCTTTACCTTTTTTTTTAAATCGATTAGGATTCGATCCGGCTGCTGCTAGTGCTCCATTAGTTGCTACTTTATGTGATACATTAGGAGTTGTAATTTTTTTTTCTATAGCAACAATAATACTTAACGGCAAATAATTATTGTATGGGTGATGCTAAAAAAGCTGTTTTAGAAATTAATTTTTTTATTAACGAACGACATTTTATTTCATTTAAGTTTATTAATTTACAATATAATAAATCTTGTTTTAACATATACTTAACATCTTTAGCAAAATCATAATCAATTATATATGCTGTTATTTCAAAATTTAATTTCAAAGATCTATTATCTAAATTTATAGTTCCTACTGAAGCTGTATGATCATCTATTAACATAACTTTTTGATGTAAAAAACCTTTTATATATTTATATATTTTTACTCCAAATTTTATTAATTCAGATAAATAACTAAATGTAGATAAATAAACCAATAAATGATCTGTACGTTCAGGTATAATTATTTTAACATCTACACCTCTTAAGGCTGCTAATTTTAATGAATCAATTATACTTTGATCTGGAATAAAATAAGGACTAGTTATCCAAAAAGTTTTGGTTGCTAGATTTATTGAATTTTGAATTAATAGGCTTGCATTATTTATATTATAAACAGGACCACTAGGTAAAATAATTACATGTTGATTTTTTATGTTTGATATTATAGGTTTCCAATTTAAATGTTGGATGTGTTTTTCTGTTGTCCAATACCAGTCGGATAAAAAAATTTCTTGTAAACATAAAACACTTGGTCCTATTATATGTAAATGTGTATCTCTCCAATATCCTAGTTTTTTATTTCTACCTAAATATTCCATTCCTATATTTAAACCTCCGGTCCATGCTTCTTTACCATCTACTATTATTAATTTTCTATGATTACAAAAATTGATTTTTAAAAGATTTTTCCAGCCTTTACAAAAACCAAAGGCAAAAATTTTGATTCCTGCTTTTTTTAATTCTTTTATAAACCTTGTTGATAAATTATGACTACCAATATTATCATAAATAACAAAAATTTTAACTCCTTTGTTTGCACTATATATTAAATTTTTTTTTAATTTTTGACCTATTTTATCATTTTTTATTATAAAAAATTGAATTAAAATATATTTTTTTGCTCTTTTGATACCATCAAACATACTTTTAAATGTAATATACCCATTTATTAATAAATTTGCACAATTGGCTTTCGTCAAAGGCAATATTGCTAATTGTTCTACTACTTTGACATTACAATTAGATTTGAAATAATATAAATTTATATAATTTTTTAAGGATTTATTATTTAAAATATTTTTTGTTATTATGTATCCACAAAAATTAGGACAAGATAAAATCCAAAATATAGGAATGGATAAATAAGGAAACGTTATTAAAGATATTAACCAAGCAATAGCACCTTGAGCTGTTCTACTTATCATAATAGCTATTATTATAGAAAATAATAATATTAAAAATATTAGTAGATTAAAAATATTTTTAATAGAATTAATACAAAAATTCATTGTTGTTTATAGATTAATAAAGGTTGTTGTTTTCCTAAAATTACATTTTCATCTATAATAACTTTAATTACATTTTTTTTTGAAGGTATTTTAAACATGGTTTCTAATAATACCTTTTCTATAATAGAACGTAAACCTCTAGCACCCGTTTTTAATAATCTAGCTTTATTCACTATAGCTTTAAGTGCTTTTTCATCAAAACACAACTCCACTCCATCAATATTAAATAAATATGAATATTGTTGTAATAAAGAATTTTTTGGATACTTTAATATTTTTAATAAATCAAATTTATTTAATTCATTTAAAGTAACTATATTTTGTAAACGCCCAATAAATTCAGGAATTAAACCAAATTGTATTAAATCTTCATTTTTTACATTTATCAAAATATCACCTATATTTTTCTTTTGTTTTACTTTGGAATTAAACCCAATACTATTATTATCTTTTTTACTAATAATTTTTTCTAATCCTAAAAATGCGCCCCCAACAATAAATAAAATATTTTTTGTATTTACTTTTATAAATTCCTGTTGAGGATGTTTTCTTAAACCCTTAGGGGGTATTAAAGCAATTGTTCCTTCAATTAATTTTAATAATGCTTGTTGCACCCCTTCACCGGAAACATCTCTTGTTATTGAAATATTTTCTGATTTTTTTGAAATTTTATCAATTTCATCTATATAAACAATTCCATTTTGTGCCTGATCTATATTATAATTACATTTTTGTAATAACTTTTGAATTATTATTTCTACATCTTCTCCTACATAACCTGCTTCGGTTAAAGAAGTTGCATCAGCAATGGTAAAAGGAACATTCAGCAATAAAGCTAAAGTTTCTGCAAATAATGTTTTTCCTGTTCCAGTAGGTCCAATTAATAAAATATTGCTTTTTGCAATATTTATATGATTATATTTTAAGCGTTTATAATGATTATAAACGGCTACTGATAAAACTAGTTTTGCTCTTTTTTGACCTATAATATATTGATTTAAAAACTTATAAATTTCTTTAGGTTTTGGTAAATAAAAATCATAATCAACATTTAGGATTTCTTCATTTAAAATGTCATTACATAAATATATACATTCATTACATATATATACTGAATTACTACATATTAATTTATTTACTTCGGTATGTTTTTTTTTACAAAAAGAACAATATAAATCCTTTTTATATTTCATAATACCTTACCTTTTAACGATGTGTTATTATATAATCAATTATCCCATAATCTAAAGCTGTTTTAGCGTCCATAAATTTATCACGATCTGTATCAATATTTATTTGTTCTATATTTTGACCTGTATGTTGAGATAAAAGTTTATTAATTTTTGTTTTTATAGATAATATTTCTTTTGTATGTATTTCTATATCACTAGCTTGACCTTGAAAATTACCTAATGGTTGATGTATCATCATCCTAGAATTAGGTAAACAAAAACGTTTACCTTTTTTTCCCCCTGTAAGAATTATTGCAGCCATACTAGCTGCTTGTCCAATACAAATAGTTGAAACCTCCGGTTTAACATATTGCATAGTGTCATAAATAGACATACCTGCAGTTACTATACCACCAGGAGAATTTATATATAAATTAATATCTTTGTTTGGATCATCATATTCCAAATATAACAATTGTGCTACAATTAAATTAGCTTTATAATCTTCAATATTACCTACTATAAAAATTATACGTTCTTTTAAAAGACGTGAATATATATCATAAGATAGATCCCCTCTAAAAGTCTTATCTATTACAATAGGAACAAAATTATCTTTTATAAAATTATAATCTTTCATACTACCTCTCCATAATATGTTGGTGGATGATGGGTATCGAACCCACGACACCCGGAGCCACAATCCGGAGCTCTACCACTGAGCTACACCCACCAAAATACGTCCAGCAGGAATTGAACCTGCAACCTACGACTTAGAAGGTCGTTGCTCTATCCTATTGAGCTATGGACGCCTATCGGAGTAGAGGGATTTGAACCCCCGACACCCTACTCCCAAAGCAGGTGCGCTGCCTGACTGCGCTATACTCCGTATGTATAAACTATAATTAACTATAATATTGTATAAACCAAATATTTCTTTTAAATGTATCTTGAAACACAACATCAAAATTCTTTAAATAATTTCGGAATTTATCTGATTTTAAAAAATTTTTTTCATTTTTAGCAATATTCCGTTTTAAGATAAAGTTTTCAAGTTTGTTTATATTTAATAATAATTGTTTTTTTAAAAAAACTTTTGGTAATGAATTGAAAATTCCTATTATATTTCCTAAACGTATTAATTCAAAACATAAATATTGAGCTGTTTTTATTTTTCCTAAATTACAACTCTTATTTATTTTATATAATATATCAAATAAAATGGAAATTGCTTTTACGGTATTAAAATCATTTTCTAATGCTAAAATAAATTTATTATAAAATAAATTATTCTTTTTTCCTTTTATTGGTGTAATCATATTTATTATGTTATAAAATCTTTTTAAGGAATTACAAGCCATATCTAATGAATCTTTAGTATAATTTATTGATTTTCTATAATGAGTTAAAAGAAAAAAATATTTAATTACTTCAGGATGATATTGTTTTAAAAGTTTACGTAATACAATAATATTATTTAAAGATTTAGACATTTTTTTATCATTTTTATTTATATGCCCTGAATGTATCCATATATTTACATGTGTTGTACAAAACATTAATTCACTTTGAGATTTTTCATTTTCATGATGAGGAAAAATTAAATCTAAACCACCACCATGAATATCAAATTTATTACCTAAATATATTTTTGATAAAACCGAACATTCAATATGCCATCCTGGAAAACCCATACTATAAGGAGACTCCCAACCATATTTATAATGTGTTTTTTTCCATAAACTAAAATCTAAGTTATTTGTTTTATATTTATCTTTTTTTATTCTGAAAAAGAAATATAAGTTTTTTAAGGTTTGATTACTTAATATACCATATATATTATGTTTATTTATTTTAAAATAAACATTACCTTGAATTATATATGCATAATCTTTTTTTATTAATTTATTGATATAATATATTATAATATTTTTATATTTACTAACTTTAGGTTCATAATCAGGAGAAAATAAACCTAATTGTTTTTCATCTTTATATATTGAAGTAATAATTCGATTGGTTAATCTATTTATAGATTCTTTATTTTTGATAGATTTATTTATAATTTTATTATCTATATCAGTTATATTTCTTACATACGTGATTTTATAACCTCTAATTTTTAAATATTTATTTATTAAATAAAAAATAAACATATTTCTTCCATGACCTATATGACAATAATCATATACCGTAATACCACAAACATATATTTTTAATTTATTATATTTTATAGGAATTAATAAATCTTTATAATTCTTTAATGTATTATATATAAACACTGAATCACCTTAAGTTTTTAAACTGATAATCTTATTAAAAACCCAATTATTTTTCTTATAATCATATCTATCTGCACAATAATAACCAACTCTTTCAAATTGTAATTTTGTTTCAGGTTTAATATTAGATAATATAGGTTCACCAATAGATTTATGAATTTTTAAAGAATTTTTATTAATATTATTTAATATATGATTGTTTATATGTTTTTTTAATAAATGTTTATAATGACGTACTTCAACTTTCACACCATGTTTAACACTTACCCAATGAATTACTCCTTTTATTTTTTTTCCGTCAATATTTTTATTTTTAGTATTTAAATAAACAATACCTTGTATTTCTTTTATCTGTTTATTTTTAAAATAAATAATTTTCTTACATTTGATTATATATGAATGACGTAAACGTACTTTTTTTCCTATCGATAATCTAAAAAAGTTTTTTGTTGGACTAATATTAAAATCATTGCAATCTATCCAAATTTCTCTATTAAAAAATAAACTTCTAGTCCCCATTTCTATAAACGGATGATTTCTAACGTTAATTAATTCTTCATAATCTAAAATTAAATTAGTTAATACTAATTTAATTGGATTAATTACACACATTACTCTACTAACTGTATTTTCTAAATCCGAACGTATCACATAATATTGCATATTTATATCTATAATATTATTTGATCTTGTTATACCTGTTAGTTTACATAATTTATTTAACGACGATTGAGTATAACCCCTACGTCTCATGCCAGAAACAGTTGATAATCTAGGATCATCCCATCCAACAATAATTTTTTGATCTATTAAGAATTTGATTTTTCGTTTTGAAGTTAAGGAATAATTTATATTCATTCTAGAAAATTCTATTTGTTTGGGATAGTTTAATTTATTATTTACAATAGTTTTAATAAACCATTTATATAACTTGCGATTGTTTTCAAATTCTAATGTACAAATTGAATGGGTTATTCCTTCTAATATATCAGATTGACCATGAGCAAAATCATAAGAGGGATATATTTTCCATTTATTTCCAGTTCTAGAATGATAAACGTTTATAATACGATACATTATAGGATCTCTTAAATTGATATTTTTAGATTTCATATCAATTTTTGCACGTAATACTTTCTTACCTTCTTTAACCAAACCTTTATACATTTTTTTAAATAATACACTATTTTCTTGTATACTACGATTTCTATAAGGACTATTATATCCAAAAGATTTAAAATCACCTCTATATTTTTTTATTTCTTTGATAGATAAATCATCAACATAAGCCTTACCTTTTTTTATTAAAAATAAAGCCCATTCATATAATTTATCAAAATAATTAGAAGCATAATAAATATTATTAAATTTATATCCTAACCAATGGATATCTTCTAAAATAGAATTAATATATATATTATTTTCTTTAATAGGATTCGTATCATCAAATCGAATATAACTTTTTCCATTAAAATATTTGGCTAAACTATAATTTACCAATATTGCTTTAACATGACCAATATGTAAAAAACCATTGGGTTCTGGAGAAAACCTAGTAATAATTGTTGTTTTAAACCTACATCGATTTTTTATTTCTTTACTAATATAATCCATAATAGTTTTATTTTTTTTTATCATTATTATTTAACAGATTACGTAAGTTTATATGTAAGTTTTGAGTATTAGGACGTATATGATTTAATAAAAAATAAGTTTCAGCAGCTTGTTCAATTAACATACCTAAACCATCATATATTTTAGCTTGATTATTTTTTGCAAATTTTAAAAAATTAGTCATTTTTTTGGAATACATTAAATCATAAGCTATAGTATATTTCTTTTTAAAAATATTTTTATATAACAATATTTTATCGTTTTTTATACTTACACTGGTGCCATTTATTATAACATCAAACGACGTTGTATTTTTTAATTCATCATATGAACAAAATTTAATTATATTATTTACATTAAATCTATTGATGATTTCTTTACATTTTAATAAGGTCCTATTAACTAAATAAATTGTATTAGGACCTAAATCTAATAATTGTTGTAGTATACTATTTATTGCACCTCCTGCTCCTAATAAAAGAATACGTTTATTTAATATTTGGATTTGTAATCGATTAAAATCTCTTATTAAACCTACTCCATCTGTTGTATCTCCATATATATAATGATTTGTTTTATTTATGATTAATGTATTTACTGAACCTGCCATTTTAGATCTATAAGATATTTTATGAGCTAGTTTAATTGCATATTGTTTATATGGTATGGTAATATTAATACCTATACCACCAGTTTTTAACAATTTTATCCATTCTTTTTTAAAGTTTTTTTTATTTATAATATTTATAGCTTTATAAGAAAAAACAATATTATTTTTTTTTCCAAAATAATTGTGTATTATAGGAGATAAAGAATGTTTTATTGGTTTACCAAAAACACAAATAATTTTTTTTTCCATTATTCACCTATTATATGAAAATATTAAAATACCCAGATAAACGTCTTAATATTATAGCAAAACCAATTAAACTTATAAATAAAAATATAAAAACATTAGTTGTCAATATGCTTAATACCATGTATGCACATAAAGGAATAGGGTTATCAGCTACACAAATAAATAAACATATCCGTATATTTGTTATGGATATTAGTAAAACTTATAATCAACCGTTAATTATTATTAATCCAAAATATACTTTTGTCAGTAATAAATATAAAAAAGTTAAAGAGGGATGTTTATCTATACCTAATTATTTTGAATATATTTATAGATCTATTCATATTATTATAAAGGCAATAGATATATATGGTAACCAGTTTATTATTAATGCTTATGGATTGATTGCCCAATGTATACAACATGAAATTGATCATTTAAATGGTAAATTATTAATCGATAATTTATCAAAAAAAGGATAAAAATATGAATAACTTATCATTAGTGGGTGATATTGGAGGAACGAATGTTCGTTTAGCTTTAGTATCATCAAATCAATTTAATCTTTATAAAATAAAAATATTTAAATGTATTAATTACATTAATATTTTTGAAGTTATACAAAAATATATTGATTTAGTAGATTGTGAATATCCTAAATATGCTTGTTTAGCTTTTGCATGTCCTGTTAATTATAATTTAATAAAAATGACAAATAATTCTTGGAAAATAACAAAATATGAATTAAAACATAAAATGAATTTACACAAATTAAAAATCATCAACGATTTTACTGCTATAGCCTTAGGATTACCTCATATTCAAACAAAAGATTTATATCAAATTGGATATGGAAAAAATAATAATACTAGTAATAAAATGTTAATAGGGCCTGGTACTGGATTAGGAATTGCTGGTTTAATTCCTAATAAAAAAGTATGGATACCACTTTCGGGTGAAGGTGGACATATCAGTTTTGCACCACTTGATAAATTTGAAACATATATTTTTAATTGGTTTAAAAAACTTTATAATCGTGTTTCTATTGAACGTATACTTTGTGGACAAGGAATCGTAGATTTATATAATGCACATGTTAATTATTATTTAAAAAATTATAAAACTATTTTAAAAACACCTGATGCAATTACAACAGCTGCTTTAACTCAAAAAGATCCTTTAGCATATAAAACTATTATGAGATTTTGTAAAATCTTAGGTCATGTCACAGGTGATATCGCTTTAACTTTAGGAGCTAAAGGAGGAGTATATTTATGTGGAGGAATTTTACCTAGAATAATAAATATATTAGATCATAGTGAATTTCGTATTTCTTTTTATAATAAAGGAAGAATGAGTTTTTATAATCAAGAAATTTCCACTTGGTTAGTAACATCTAAATGGATAGGATTATTAGGAGCAGCTGATGCTTTATTTAACAACAATCTTATTTAACAACAATCTTATTTAACAACAATCTTATTTAACAACAATCTTATTTAACAACAATCTTATTTAACAACAATCTTATTTAACAACAATCTTATTTAACAACAATCTTATTTAACAACAATCTTATTTAACAACAATCTTATTTAACAACAATCTTATTTAACAACAATCTTATTTAACAACAATCTTATTTAACAATAGGCCCCCATGTAAAAGATTTATAATAATATATAGGCATATTTTTTTGTTTCCAAAGATAAATAAGTTTATCTATCCATCTCCATGAATAATCAATTTCTTCTTTACTAACAAATAAATCTTGTTTTCCTTTTATAACCTCTAAAATTAAAAAATCATATGAATCTAATTTATTAGATTTTTTATTATTAAAAAACAGTTTATTACAATTAAATTTATTCACAATATTTATATCTTCTTTTGGTTGTAAATTAATTATCAAGTTATTATTTATTTCATAATTAAATATATGTTTATTAAAATATATTTTGATTTGTGATATTTTTTTTTTTAATCGTTTTCCTGATATTAAAATAAAAGGAATACCATACCAATAAAAATTATTTATTTTTGTGTTTATTGAAATAAATGTTTCAGTAGATGAATTTTTATTTGAATTTTTGTCTTCCAAATATCCATTAAAAATTTTTTTATTCAATTTATTTGAAATATATTGCCCATAATTTATATCAACAGTTAAAAAACTATTATTTAAATCTTTTAATAATTTTATTTTTTCTTGATATATATTTTTATAATCAAATTGTTTTGGTACACATATAGTAATCATAGATAATATTTGTATTAAATGATTTTGTACCATATCGCGTAATTGTCCGGTTTTATCAAAATACCCCCACCTATCTTCTATACCTAAGTTTTCAGCTAAACTTATCTTAATATGTGTAATATATTTTTTATTCCATATATTATAAAATATAGGATTTAAAAATCTTAAATATAATAAGTTTTTTACTTGTCTTTTACCTAAATAATGATCTATACGAAAAATACAATTGTCATAAAAAATATTATTAATATAATTATTGATGTTTATTGAACTTTTTAAATTACAACCAATTGGTTTTTCTAATATTATTTTAGAATTTGTCATTAAACATTTATTTAAATTAAGATATTTACAAATAATTTTAAATAAATTGCTAGATACTGATAAATAAAATACCAATGGCAATTTGTTTTTTAACAACCAATTTTTTATATATTTATAATGTTTGATATTGATAAAATCTATATTTAAATAATATAAACATTTTATAAAATGAATCATGTGAATTAATTCTTTTTTTTTGTTCATATATTTATTTTTTATTAAAAGTTTATAGATTTTAGATCTAAAGTTATTTACATTTATCAATTTACGTGCTAAACATAATATATTGATTTGGTTATTTATTAAGTTTTTTTTATATAATATAAATAATGAAATATATAATTTTCTTAAAGCTAAATCTCCTAAAGCACCAAATAATACAAAGTTTAAATTTGTTATTGTTTTTATAATTAATTTCATTTAATCTCCTACAAAAATAAATAAAAACATTATAATTATAATAATAACATACAAATTAATAAATATTATGGAGATTAATTATATGTTAAAACTTTTCACACCAAATATAAATCCAATAGTACCTTTAGTATGGATAAGTTGTAGTATAGTAGCTTTAGTAGGTATTTTATTTGGTATGGATATAGGGGTAATTTCTGGTGTATTACCTTTTATAACAAAAGAATTTCATTTATCTACTAATATGGCTGGATGGATAGTAGGTTCCATGATGGGAGGAGCATCTATAGGTGCTTTAGCTAATGGTATTATTTCAAAACATGTAGGTAGAAAAAAATCATTATTACTTAGTTCAATATTATTTTTAATTGGGGCTGTAATAGCTATATTTTCCAAATATACTATAATTTTAATAATGGCTCGTATAATACTTGGATTAGCTGTCGGCTCGGCATCTTTTACAGCACCATTATTTTTAGCTGAACTTACTCCCAAAAGTATTAGAGGAATGACAATATCTTTATATCAATTGATGGTTAATATAGGCATACTAATAGCTTTTTTATCAAACCTTATTTTTAGTTATTTTCAAAGTTGGAGAAGTATGTTTGGAATATTAATTGTTCCTTCAATAAGTTTATTTTGTGGCATATTAATAATTCCTGATAGTCCTCGATGGTTAGCTTCTACAAATAAAACCAATGAAGCAATCAAAATATTAAAAAAATTAAGATATTCTAATTTGGAAGTTAATACAGAAATAAAAGAAATTGTTAATAGTATTAAATATAAAAATAATTTTTTTGGATGGCATTTATTTAAACAAAATATTAATTTTCGTAGATCGGTCATGTTAGGAATTATTTTACAACTTATACAACAATTTACAGGTATGAATGTTATGATGTATTTTTCTCCTAAAATTTTTGAAGTTTCTGGGATAATCGAAACTAACAATCAATTCTTAAGTACTTGCATTATAGGTTTATTAAATGTATTAGCAACAATAATAGCTATGATATCAGTAGATAAACTTGGTAGAAAACCTATGTTATATATAGGTTTCACTATTATGGCAATAGGAATGTCAATATTAAGTATAGGTACATTACAATTTATCCAATGGTTATCTATAATTTCATTATTAATCTTTGTTGCTGGTTTTGCTATGGCAGCTGGCCCTATAATTTGGATTATATGTGCGGAAATACAACCTTTATATGGACGAGATTTTGGAATTAGTTGTTCAACCATCGCTAATTGGTTAGCTAATATGTTATTTGGAACTTTCTTTTTAACTATACTTAGTAACTTAGGTGGACCAAGAACTTTTATTTTATTAGCTTTAGCTAATATATCTTTTATCATATTTACAATATTTGTAATTCCGGAAACAAAAGGCATTTCCTTAGAACAAATAGAAAAAAATTTAATGAATGGAAAATCGTTACGTAATTTAGGAAAATAACTTATGTTATTAATTCATTTAAAATATTTAAAGTAGGTTCTATTTTATTTAATGTATAAAAATGTAAACCAGGAGCTCCACCTTTAATCAAAATTTCACATAATTTTATAACAATTTCTTTACCAATAATTTCGATTTCATTTTTATTTTTACAAGCTTCTAATTGTTTATATATCCATTTCGGAATATTAGCACCACATTTGTTTGAAAAATTGATTAATTTTTGTAAATTTATTATAGGCATAATACCTGGAATTATAGGCTGGTCAACACCATATTTACTAACTTTCTCTAAAAAATAAAAATATGCATCTGGATCATAAAAATATTGTGTAATGGCCTTGTGGGCTCCCAAACAAAATTTTTTAATAATAAAAAAAACTTCTTTTTCAAAATTTATAGTATTAGGATGCATTTCTGGATAGGCTGATACTATTATTTCAAAATTTTTATAAAAATTTTTATTTATTAATTTTATAAGATCTAGTGAATTAATAAAATGATTTTTTTTATAAGTTTTATTAATATCGCCTCTAAGTGCTAAAATTTTTTTTATGCCTACTTTCTTATAAATATTTATAAGTTTTATTATTTCAGGTTTATTATTGGATATACAAGATAAATGTGGTACACATTCTATATTGTTTTGTTTTATCATTTTTATAACATCTAAAGTATTTTTTTTATTTGATCCTCCCGCTCCAAAAGTAATTGAACAAAACGTTATATTTATTTTTTTATATAACATTTTTATTAAACTTATTAATTCTTTGATTTTATCATTTTCGTTAGGTGGAAAAACTTCGACACTAATTTCTAATTCATTATTATTCATCTTTTTCTTAAATTACATTATTTATTTTTTATAATTTTCAATTAATAATATACTTATATTGTATTTAATTTTTCTTTATTTTAAAATTTATTTTATTTTTTAAATTTTAGTAAAGGAGTATTGATCTGCATCTGGATTTAAATATTTGAAACTTAATAAAATTAACATTTAATATGACAAAAAAATGAAAATCATTCAATCTAAAAATTTAGCTTTAAATATAATCATAGGTTTATTTTTAGGAATAATTACTGGATTAATATTACATCAAAATAATATTATTAACTCCTGGGTTATATTACATTTTTTACAACCCTGCGGAGAAATATTTATTCGATTAATAAAAATGATAGTAATACCAATTATAATTTCTTCGTTAATCATTGGTATTTCTGGTATAGAGGATACAAAAAAGTTAAGTAGAATTGGTCTTAAAACTATTTTATATTTCGAAATTGTTACAACTTTAGCAATAATTGTAGGATTAATAGCCGCTAATATATTTCAACCTGGTTATGGAATCAATATGTCTAAATTAAGTAATAATATTGATATATCACAATATAAAAATATTACTAATATTGCTCAAGGTGCTTCACATACAAATATAATAAATATTATAGTTAATTTAATACCCTCTAATATATTTAAATCTTTTGTCAAGGGAGATATATTATCTATTATATTTTTTTCTGTACTTTTTAGCTTAGGTTTATCAGGAATTCATATCAACAATAAACAAAATCTAATAACGATAATTAAAACTATATCGGAAACTATGTTTAATATAACAAATATTATTATGCGTTATTCACCTATCGGTGTTTATTCTTTAATATCTATTACTGTAGCAAATTTTGGTTTTTTATCATTAATACCCTTAATTAAATTAGTATTTTTAGTATATTTCACAATAATATTTTTTATATTTATAATCCTAGGCAGTATTGCTTGGTACTTTGGTTTTAATATAATAATATTATTACGTATTATTAAAAATGAATTATTATTAGCTTTTACTACTTCTAGTTCCGAAACCGTATTATTAAAATTAATGTCTAAAATGGAAAATTATGGGGCTCCAAAAAATATTTGTAATTTTGTAATTCCTACTGGATATTCATTTAATTTAGATGGTTCTACTTTATATCAAAGCATAGCAGCTTTGTTTATCGCACAACTTTATGGAATAAATTTAACTTTATTTACACAAATTACTTTAATATTAACTTTAATGATTACATCAAAAGGTATAGCAGGTATACCTGGGGTATCGTTTGTAGTTTTACTAGCTACCTTAGGTAGTATAGGGATCCCTATCGAAGGAATAGCTTTTATAGCTGGTGTAGATAGAATATTAGATATGGCAAGAACTGTATTAAATGTTATTGGTAATGCTCTAGCTGTACTAATAATTTCCAAATGGGAAAATCAATATGATACAAATAAAGGTTTACATTATTTTAAAAGTAAAAAATATAAGGTACAATAATGAAAATATTTTTAATCAATGGACCTAATTTAAATTTTTTAGGAAAAAGACAAACCAATATATATGGTTTTAATACTTTAAATGATATAGAAACATTATTAATAAAGAAAGCAAGAAAATTACAAGTTAAATTAGAATGTTATCATTCTAATCATGAAGGATATATAATAGATATTATTCAACGTGCTTATAATAAATGCAATTCTATTATTATAAATGCTGGAGGTTATAGTCATACATCAATTTCTATATTAGATGCATTAAATATTTTTAAAGGAACAATAGTAGAGGTACATATTTCTAATATATATAATCGTGAAAAGTTTCGTCATCAATCTTATATTTCTATAAGAGCTAATGCAGTAATATCAGGAATGGGGGTATATGGATATATTGAAGCATTAAATTATTTAATCCAAGGATAATTAGTTGATTGTTTTAGTTTTTTTATAATATACATAGTAGCACTACGTGAACTATTATTATAAATAATTTCTTCTGTATTAGGATATACTTGATAGTTAAATAAATTATTTTTCTTCATATTGTTTTTTATTACTTTTTTTACTAAGTGTGATTCTAAAGAATTAAAGGTAATAATTATTAACTTTGTATTTATATTTAAAATTTTTAAAGATGAATTAATTAATACTTCTATATTTTGTAATTCATTATTGATATAAATACGTATAGATTGAAAAACTTTGGTTGCTGGATGTTTATGTTTTTTAAATTTTATTATTTTTATCAAATTTGATAATTCTAAAGTCATTTTAAAAGGATATTTAATTCTACGTTTACATATTTTTTTTGTAATTATATATGATTTTTTCTCTTCTCCATATATTTTAAAGATTTTAAATATTTCTTTTGTTTTATAATTATTCAAAAAATCAAAAGCTGTTATACCTAATTTATTATTTATTCTCATATCTAAAGGACCATTTATATAAAAACTAAAACCTCTTTTATAATCTTTTATTTGATTTTTAGAAATTCCTAAATCTAAGATTATACCTGATACTTTTTTACAACATTTTTTAGCAATACGTTCTAAATAACAAAAATTAGTATTAATTAACTTAAACCTTTTATCAAAAAATATTCCTAGTTTTTTTGCAAAAACCATGGTATTTAAATCATTATCTATTGCTATTAATTTACCTTTGTTAGATAATCTATGTAAAATGTTTTTACTATGTCCACCCAACCCAAAAGTACAATCTATATATATACCATCTTTACTAGTTATTAATAAATCAATTGCTTTATTTATAAATAAACTTTTATGAATATTTTTCATTATTATTAATATACAATAAGCCGGATCCTGTTATAAAGAACTTACAGTCATTTATCTAATATATATATTACTATATATATTTATGCAACCTACCAGAATTTTTTTATAGAGCACTTTAAATTCTTATTTAGTTTTACTCAAAGTGGGGTTTACATAACGAAGTTTGTTTCCAACTACGTGGTATGCTTTTACCAAACCTTTTCACCTTTATCTATACTAGATTGTATCTTTTCTTGTGTACTTTCCGTCAAAAATCTTTGCCCAGTTATTAACTGGCACTTTGCTCAATGAGTCCGGACTTTCCTCTTATAACTTGATTATAAGTGACTGCATAGTTATATTAACGTTTTGAAAATTGTGGTGATCGTCTTGCTTTTTTCAAACCAATTTTTTTTCTTTCAACTTCTCTTGAATCTCTCATTAAATAACCATTCATTCTTAATTTATAACGTAAATTATTATTATAAGCTAATAAAGCACGAGAAAGTCCATGTCTTATTGCTTCAGCTTGTGCTTTATAACCTCCACCCTTTACAGTAATTTTTATATTAAATTTATTTATATTATTTGTTAATTCTAATGGTTGAATCATGATTATATTATTCACATATTTGTTTAATGTATTGTTGTTTATTAGAATCTTACCATTACCTAATTTTATAAATACTCTTGCCACAGCTGTTTTTCTACGTCCTGTACCATAATAATACATATTTTTATCCTTTAAATTAATAATTCTAAAGGTTTTTGAGCAATATGTGGATGTTGTTTTCCTTTATAGATTTTAAGTTTTTTACTAATCAATCTACCTAATGAAGTTTTTGGCAACATACCTTTAACTGCTTTTTTTATTATTTGTTCTGGATTGTTTTTCATCATATCTAATAATCTAATTTTACGCAACCCACCAGGATATCCTGTATGATAATAATAATTTTTTTTGATCAATTTTTTGCCCGTTATTTTTATTTGAGCTGCATTAATAATAATAATATTATCTCCTACATTTAAATAATTATTATAAATCACTTTATTCTTACCTAATAAAAAATAAACTATTTTAGTAGATAACCTTCCTAAAGTTTGTTTATATGCATTTATTATATACCATTCTCTTTTTATATCCTTTTCCTTAACATTAAAAGTTTTCATATTATTACCTTTTTATATTATAGAAATTAATAATTCTATTAATGGATTTATATATTTATATTTTATAATCATTGATGTTTTATTTACAATTAATCTGGTACTAATATGTGTTATTAATGTTTTTGGTTCCATTCCATTTTCTTTTAATGTAGTCCCTGTATCAACTATATCTATTATTTCATCGGCTAAATTCATAAGTGGGGCTAATTCCATCGCGCCATATAATTTTATTATATCTGCTTTAATACCTTTACTTGCATAATATTTTTTTGCTATATTTACAAATTTCGTTGCTACTTTACGGTTTTTGTTTTTTACATGAAATCCAATTAAGCCTGCTGTCATTAATCTACATTTAGAAATTTTCAAATCTATCGGTTCATATAATCCTTTAGATCCATTTTCTAACAAAACATCTTTACCTACAATTCCCATATCGGCTGCACCTAATTTAACATAAGTAGGTACATCTATAGCTCTTAAAAAAATTAAATTTAAATATTTTTTTTTAGTATTAAATAATAATTTTCTAGTATTTTCTATAGAATCAATAGGTATTATACCAGCTTTTTTTAATAACGATAAACTTTTTAAAAGTATACGTCCTTTTGATAAAGCAATTACTAAAGGCACTATCATATAATTTTATAACCATTTTATATTAAAGTTAATAATAATATATTATATAATATTATTATTTTAAGGAAAAGGTTCATGAAAGTTAATATTAATAATTTATCTAAATTAAATCCAAATGATGTTAATTTAAACACTTTAAAAATAAATATAAATATACTATTAAAAAAATTATTTATTATTAATTTAATAAATATTAAACCTATTACAAATCCATTAAATAATCATAATAATTTAATATTACGAAAAGATAAAATAAAACACACTAAAAACAAATCACAAAAACATTATATTTTATCTGCATCGAACAAACATAATTATTTTATAAGAATTCCTAATATTTTATAAGATTGATATGACAATAATTGATATTATAAAAGGATTAAAAAATAAACATTTTTCTTGTTATGAATTAATAAACTTTTTATTAAATAAAATAAAAAAAAACAATACAAAATTAAATTGTTTTATAACTATTGAATATAAAAACGCTTTAAAAGAAGCAAAACAATGTGATTTTTTACGTAAATTTAATCAAAATACTTGCTTACATGGAATCCCTATAGCTTATAAAGATATATTTTGTACCAAAGGTATTAAAACAACTTGTGGATCTAAAATGTTAAAAAATTTTATTCCAACGTATAATTCTAATATTATTGAAAAACTAAAACATTCAGGTCTTATAAATTTAGGTAAAACTAATATGGATGAATTTGCAATGGGTTCTTTTAATGAAAATAGTTTTTTTGGAATAGTAAACAACCCTTGGAATTTAAACTTAGTATCAGGTGGATCTTCGGGAGGATCAGCTTCTGCTATATCTGCTGGATTAATACCAGCTTCTTTAGGTACAGATACAGGAGGATCTATAAGATTACCTTCTTCTTTTTGTGGTATTACTGGTTTAAAAACTAGTTATGGTTTTCTTTCAAGATATGGTATTATCTCATATTCATCTAGTTTAGATCAAGCTGGTCCAATGGCTCATACCGTAAAAGATTGTGCAATATTATTAAATCTAATTTCGGGTTATGATCCATTAGATTCTACAAACATAAACATAAAACATGATAATTATTTAAAATATATAAATCATTCTCTAAAAGGAAAAAAAATAGGATTACCAATAGAATACTTTAAAAATATAAATTCACAAGTTTCGTATATAATACAAGAAGCAATAAACGTTTATACAAACTTAGGTATAAGTTTTTTTGATATTAGTTTACCTTATATTGAATCAGCAATGTCCGCTTATTATATTATAGCCTCAGCTGAGGCAGCTTCTAATTTAGCAAAATATGATGGTATAAATTATGGTTACTATAAAATTAATCCTAAATCTTTAGAAGATTTATATATAACTACTCGTACTAAGGGATTTGGTAAAGAAGTAAAAAATCGTATTTTAATAGGAACATATTTATTAAATAATTCTAAGTATTTTATAAAAGCAAAAAAAATTAGAAAAATAATTTATAATAATTTTATCAACAGTTTTAAAAAAGTGGATTGCATCATGATACCTACAACAAAGTTTATCGCTAATCAAATTAATACAAAAAAAAATCATTTTTTAAATATACAACAAGATATTTATACAATCTCAGTTAATTTAGCCGGATTACCTGCTATAAATATCCCCATAGGCTTTATTAATAAATGTCCTATTGGTTTACAACTAATAACACCGCATTTTACTGAAAAATTCTTATTAAATATCGCTCATTGTTACCAAAAAAATACAAATTGGCATTTAAATTATCCTAATCTTTTATAAGATGACAATAATGTTAAATAAATGGGAAACTATTATTGGTATTGAAACTCATATACAATTATCCACACAATCTAAATTATTTTCTAATTCGTCAACAACATTTTGTTTTTATCCTAATAAACAAATTTGTAATTTGGATATCGGTATGCCAGGTGTCTTACCAAGATTAAATAAAACTGCTATAGATATGGCTATTCGTTTTGGTTTAATTATAAATACTAAAATTTATAATACATCTATTTTTGAAAGAAAAAATTATTTTTATCCTGATTTACCTAAAGGATATCAAATTAGTCAAAGACACAAACCAATTTTAGGATCTGGAAAAATTACAATATATTTAAACAAAAATACAACTTTGTATATAGATCATATAAATTTAGAAGAAGATGCCGGTAAATTATTACATAAGAAAACTCATAGTGCAATTGATTTTAATCGCTCAGGTATACCTTTATTAGAAATAATAACAAAACCTTGTATATTAAATTACAATGAAGTGTTAATTTATTTAAATTATATTAATAAGATAGTCAAATATATAAATATATCTGATGCCGATTTATCAAAAGGTTCAATGCGTTGTGATATAAATATATCTATCAGAAACAAAGGAAATAAAAAACTTAATAATTATATTGAACTCAAAAATTTAAACTCTTATAAATATATTAAAAGTGCAATTTTGTATGAAACTAAAAGACAAATAAACCTTTTAAATAAAGGTGGTAAAATAATTAAAGAAACTCGTTTATATAATTTCAAAAAAAATAAAACTTATACTTTAAGAAAAAAAGAAAATACAAATGATTATTTATATTTAAATTGTCCTGATTTATTAGAATTAAATTTAAACAAAACATGTATATTAACACAAAACAATTCTCTACCTGACTTACCTCATATGAAAATAAAAAATTTTCTAAACTTAGGATTATCATTTAAAGAAGCTAAATTATTAACTAATACTTTAGAAATAGCAATTTTTGTTGAAAAAACTTTTCAGATTTGTAAGGATATTCATTTAACTTCTATATGGATCAGATGTTATCTTTTTGAAAAATTAAAAGTTTATTATTTAAATATAACACAAAACCCAATAAAAGCTACTTTCTTAGGTAAATTATTATTTTATATAAAACACAATCTTATAAATCATAATATTGCTAAAATAATTTTTAATCAATTATGGAAAACCAATCTAAATAATATAGAAACCGAAATTAATAAATTAAAAAAAGAACAAATAAATGATAATAACTTATTAAAAATGATAAATTTAACATTAAAATACAATATATTAAAAATCATATTATATAACAAATCCACGTTGAAAAAAAAGAAACAAATATTAAATTTTTTAATAGGTCAGGTCATAAAAAAATCAAAAACTAAAGCAAATCCAAAACACATTAAGTTTTTAATAAAAAAATTAATATGAAAAATATAATAGTAATTATTGGATCGGGTTTGGGTGGTATAGCAGCTGCTTTAAGAGCTAAAAAAAAAGGATTTGATGTAATAATCATAGAACGTAATAAAAATATTGGTGGTAAGGCACAAATATATAAAGATAAAACTTTCTTCTTTGATACTGGTCCTACAATTATTACCGCACCTTATTTATTTGAAGAATTATTTAATATTTTTGGTAAAAAACTTCCTCAATATATAAATTTTATAGAATTAAACCATTGGTATAATTTTTATTTTTTTGATAAAACTACATTTAATTATTGTAACAATGTAAAAAAAACTAAACATAATATCAAGTTTTTTTCAAAAACCGATCTCGAAAGTTATAATAAATTATTATTAATTACAAAAAGATTTTTTGAATTTTGTTTTAAAAGGTTTTCAAAAAAAACCTTTAATACTATTTATCACTTGATAAAATGTATACCTACTTTTATTAAATTAAAATGTTATCACTCATATTTTTATTTAATTAATCATTTTATAAAAAATAATAAATTAAAACAAATTTTTTCTATTTATCCTTTATTAATAGGAGGTAATCCTTATAAAGTTTCTTGTTTATATTCCTTAATATTATATTTAGAACGTAAATGGGGTATACATTTTCCTCAAGGAGGTATAGGATATTTAATAAATAAATTAGAAATGTTAATGCGCGAAGAAGGTATTAAAATATACACAGGTGTAAGTGTTAAAAAAATTATTACACATAAAAACAAAGCAATATCAATTATATTAAATAATAATTATTATATTAATACTAATTTTATTATATCAAATATAGAACCTAGATATTTATATAAAAATCTTATTAAGATGAAAAATAATTTATTTATAAAAAAAAAATTATCCAAATTCGAATATTCTATTGGATTATTTATATTGTATTTTGGTACTAATTGTTTTTATTCAAATATTTCTCATCATACAATATTTTTTAATAAAACTTATAATAAATCCATCAAAAATATGTTTTATACTAATTGTTTTAATAAAAAAAATATTTGTATTTATGTACATCACCCAACTATAACTGATCATTTTTGTAAACATTCTACTTTTTATGCATTAATCCCAGTACCTAATTTAAAACTTTATAACAATTGGTCAATGTATGAAAGTGAAAAGTTGGTTCAATCTATAATATCAATATTAGATTCTACATTATTACCCAAATTAAAAAAAAATATAATAACATGTTTTTATATTACACCAAATTTTTTTAAAGAAAGATATTTTAGTACATATGGTAGTGGTTTTTCCCTTTCTCCTAATTTCAATCAAATAGCATGGTTTAGATTTCATAATAAATCCGAAACCATAAACAATCTTTATTTAGTAGGAGCAGGTACACACCCTGGCGCAGGAATACCAGGGGTGTTGTTAAGTGCTAAAATAATAGATAACTTAATTATATGAAGAAACAACTTTTTAAAAAATCAAATACACTAGTCAAAATCTATAGTAAAAATTTTTTTTTTACAAGTTTATTTATCAAACAAACATATTCTACAGATCTAAAACTAATTTATTTAATTTGTAGAACTCTTGATGAAATTGCTGATAACAACAATTTAGCTGATAACAACAATTCATTAACAAGATTAAAGTTAATTTTAAAACAACTAAAAAATAAGTATAACAAAAAATTAGATAAACTGTCGTTGTATATAAACATTTTAAAAAACAATACCTCAATAAATATAACAGTATTTATTGAGTTAATTCAATGTTTAATAAAAGATATAAACTATCCTGCTAATCTAACAAATGAACAAGAATTAATATATTATTGTTATGGAGTTGCTGGAACTATAGGAATATTGATTTTACCTATTATAAATAGTTCTATAAATAATACTCTTAATGCAATACATTTAGGCATGTTTATGCAACTCATTAATATTGCTAGAGATGTATTAGAAGACGCTTTTAAAGGTAGACGTTATTTACCTGGATGCTGGGTTAATAATATAAGTGCAAAAGAAATTATTTATTTATCTAATAGCCCTATCAATAAAAAACATAAATTAATTAATAATGCTATTATTAAACTACTTAATTTATCTCATTATTTTTATAATAAAGGTATAAAGAATATGTATAAATTAAACTATACCAATCGTCGTTTTATCAAAATACTTAGTTCAATATATTATAAAATCAATATAAATATACGTACTTCAAACAACCCTTGGATATATAAACGTATATATATATCTTTATATTATAAAATATTTATAACACTAAAAAATATTTTAATATGTTAAAAACACTATATGACATAGATATATTAATTTTAGGAGGGGGATGTACTGGTTTATCTTTAGCATATTATTTAAGTTATTTACCAAATAAATGTAACATTTTAATTATTGAAAATAAAACATTATATCATAATGATAAAACATGGTGTGGGTGGAGAACAAAAAACCATGCATTTATAACATGTTGCACAATTTTTTGGTATTCTTTTTATATAAAAAAAGCAAAACCATATTATTCAATCATAAATTCTTCTATTCCATATGAATATATTAGATCAATATTTTTTTATAAAAAAATTCTTAATAGAATAACCAATATTTCGAATATACAATATTATAAGAATAAAATTATAAATATAAAAGAATATAAGAATTATATATCAATAAAATTAAATACTGGAAAATATACAAATGCACGTTGGGTAATAGATACTATACCTAAACAAATAAAAATTTATTCACCTTGGCAATGGCAAACTTTTTTTGGTATAGAATTATATTTTAATAATATTTTTAAAAATTTTTCCAAACCATATTTAATGAATTTTTATCTAACAAAATATTTAAAATCTAACAACTTTAATTTTATTTATATATTACCAATAAAAAAAAATAAAGTTTTATTTGAATGGACTATTTTTTCTAATAAAGATATTTTTATTATAAATAATTTATTAATATTTTATATCAATATGAAAATAGGTATACATAATTATAAAATTTTAAGAAAAGAAACGGGACATATACCCATGGCTTATATAAAAAATCAAACAAAAATCAATCATTTAGCTAAATTATATGGCTGTTATATACGTACCTCAAATGGCTTTTCATTTCATCAAATTCAACAATGGGCAATAAAAGGTGCTTATAATATTTCCATTAATAAAAAACTTATCATACCAAATATTCATTATTTTTTTATATTTTTAGATTATATTTTTATGAGAACCATTGAAAGATATCCTAATATATCTTTATTATTATATAATAATATATTTTATTACATAAATTCTAATTCTTTAATTTATTTTTTTACAAATACTTCTACAATATTAGATATATTAAATATTGTATTGTTTATAAAACCTAAAGTTTTTTTATTATATACAATATTTATGAACTTATTTAATAATTGATAATTGTTCAGATTTAAATTCATTAATTAAGGAATTTATTATTACATCTAAATTACCAGAAATAATATTATTTAAATCATAAATGGTTAAATTAATTCTATGATCTGTTACACGTCCTTGTGAATAATTATAAGTACGAATCCTTTCTGATCTATCTCCTGAACCAATCAATGATTTTCTTATTGTGGTTTGTTTTTTTTGAACTTCATCTTTATATTTTTGTTTTAATTTTGCTTTTAATAATAAAATAGCTTTAGATTTATTTTTATGTTGAGAACGTTCATTTTGACATTCAACTACTATATTTGTAGGTATGTGAGTAATACGTATGGCCGAATCAGTAGTATTTACATGTTGACCACCTGCCCCACTAGATCTATAAGTATCAATACGTAAATCAAATGAATTAATTTTGATATTTAAATCTTTTTTTATTTCAGCCATAACAACTACAGTACAAGCCGAAGTATGTATTCTACCTATAGATTCGGTATCAGGTATTCTTTGTACCCGGTGAGTCCCAGATTCAAATTTTAATTTACCATATATACCATATCCTTTAATTCGTAAAATAATTTCTTTAAAACCCCCATATTCTCCTGAATTAAAACTAATTATTTCAATTTGCCAGTTATTGTTTTCAGCATATTTATAATACATTCTAAATAAATCACCAGCAAAAAGCGCAGCTTCTGAACCACCAGTACCAGCACGTATTTCTAAAAAAATACCATTTTTATCTTCTTTATTATAATTTTGTATTAAATTAGTTTTTATATTACTAATTATTTTTTTTAATTTACTTGTTATATTTTTTATTTCTTCAAGTATTAATTCACGTAATTCTAAATCATTTTCATTATATATTGTTTTATTATAAATAAGTTCTAATTCTAATTTTTTATATGTCTTCCATAAATTTACTAATTTTTCGAAGTTTGAATATTCACGTGAATATTTTATATATTTATCTTTTTTATAAATAATTTCACTTTTGGAAAGTAAATAAGATAAATTATAAAATTTTTTTTCAATTTTGTTTAAATAATTACGTACGTTATTTTTGATCAAATTAATTTACCTACAAATATATTAAATAATATATAATTATATTAAAATGATAAATATAATAAATTATTTATAGGTAAGTGTAAATATGATTTTTTCTAAATTAATGTTATTTACTGGTAATTCTAATATTGAACTAGCCAAAAAAATTGCTATTGGTTTAAAAACTAAATTAGGTAACTCGACAGTTAATAAATTTAGTGATGGTGAAATTTCGGTTGAAATTAAAGAAAATGTAAGAGGTAAAGATATTTTTATATTACAATCCACTTGTGTACCTACTAATAATAATTTAATAGAATTAATTTTAATTATAGATGCTTTACGTAGAGCTTCCGCTACAAGAATTACAGCTGTAATACCTTATTTAGGGTATTCTAGACAAGATCGTAGAATAAGATCTACACGTGTTCCTATTTCTGCAAAAGTTATAGCAGATATGATTGTTAAAGCAGGTGTAAACCGTGTTATGACGATGGATTTACATGCTGATCAAATACAAGGTTTTTTTGATGTCCCTGTAGATAATATCTATGGATCTCCTGTACTAATAAAAGATATAGAAAATCAAAAATACAATAATATTGTAATAGTATCACCTGATATAGGTGGCGTTGTACGTGCAAGAGCAATAGCTAAAGAATTAAATGTAGATTTATCTATTATAGATAAACGTCGTCCTAAAAAAAATAAAACACAAGTAATGCATATTATTGGAGATATTAAAGAAAGGACATGTATATTAATTGATGATATTGCAGATACTGCTAGTACTTTATGTAAAGCAGCTGAATCATTAAAACAAAAAGGAGCTAAATATGTATTTGCATATATTACTCATGCTATATTATCAGGTAATGCTATAGATATTATAAACCAATCATTATTAGATAAATTAATAATTACAGATACTATACCTTTATCTAAAAAAGCTATTAGTAGTAACAAAATTAGACAATTATCTGTTGCTAGTATAATAGCAGAAGCTATACGTAGAGTGAATAATGAAGAATCAATAAGTGCAATGTTTAATTAATAATTTATTTGGAATTGTTCATAATGCAAATTAATCAAATTAATGCTTTTATTAGATATAATATAGGAAAAAAAGCAAATAAAAGATTACGTAAGAATACAATTATCCCAGGGATAATATATGGAGGTAATAAACAAAATTTACTTATTGCTATAGAACAAGAAAAATTTGTAAATTTTATAAAACAAGAAAATTGTTTTTCTTCTATATTATATATAACGATAAATCATAATAAAGAAAAAGTTTTTATACGTGATATACAACGTCATCCTTTTAAAAAATTAATAAATCATATAGATTTTATACGTATAAATGAAAATAAAACAATTAATGTATTAGTGAAAATAAAAATTATAGGAATGGAAAATTGTAAAGGTGTAAAAAAAGAAGGAGGAATACTAGTTTTACATAAAAATTATATTAAAATAAAATGTTTACCTAAATATATTCCTAAGTTTATTGAAATAAATGTAAGTAATTTATCTTTAGGAGAAACGGTATTTTTAAAAAATATTTATAAAACAAACAACATTTTATTTTTAGAAAACAACCAAGAAATTATTACCGTTAAACGTATAATAAAAACTGTATAAGTATGGCTACGTAGCTCAGATGGTGAGAGCGCATCACTCATAATGATGAGGTCCCCTGTTCAAGTCAGGGCGTAGCTATTAACACTCCCCGAACAGGGATCGAACCTGTGACAAAATGATTAACAGTCATTTGCTCTACCAGCTGAGCTATCGGGGATATTATTATTATGTTAATATATAATTATTATATTTATCAAGTATTTTTTTAAAAAAATTATCATTATTACTTAATAAAAATTCTCCAATTAAAAAAACATTAACACCCAAATTATTTAATTTTTTTAAATCATTAACATTTAAAATTCCTGATTCAGTAACCAAAACAACATTGGAAGGTATATATTTAAGTAATGAAATTGTTATATTTATAGACGTATTAAATGTATATAAATTTCGATTATTTATACCTATAAATGTTGCATTTAAAGAAAATAACGCTATTTCTAATTCTAAAATATTATGGATTTCTACTAATACATCTAAACCAATGGATAAGGCTATATTATATAATGTTTTTAATAAATCATAGTTTAAAATTGACACTATTAACAAAATACAATCTGCACCTAGTAAACGTGCTTCAAAAATTTGATATTCATCAATAATAAAATCTTTAAATAAAATTGGTAAATCAAAAAGTTTCTTTACTGTTAATATATATTTTTTACTACCTTTAAAAAAATTGGTTTCTGTTAATATAGAAATACAAACAGCTCCATTTAAATAATAATTATAAGCTATTTTTTCAATATTATTAGTATTATTAATAATTCCTTTAGAAGGTGAACATCTTTTAATTTCTGCAATAACTGAAATTTGTTTTTCGTATTGTTTTTTTTTTATAGAATGTATAAAAATCTTATTATTAAATTGTTGTTTATATAAATAAAAACATTTACGTATTTTTTTTAATGATAATTTTTTTATACAATTATTAATTGTATTACGTTTATATTTTAATATATTTTTTAATATATTCATTCTAATATACCTTTATTTAAATATTTAGTATAAAATACAAGTTTATTTAATTTTTTATATGCTTTTCCTGAGATTAATATATACTTCGCTAAATCAATTCCATTTTTAATATTACTTACTATTCCTGAAACATATAAAGCTGTTCCTGAATTTAATACAATTATGTCAAAAGCTATACAAAAATTACCTTTCATAGAATGAAGGATGATATCCAAACTTTGTAAAACATTTTTGATTTTGATAAAATCTAAAGATTGGTTGTTTAAAAAAAATTTTTTAGGATGAATTAAATAATTTTTTATTTTCCCATTATTTAATTCCGAAATATAAGTTGATTTATTTAAAGATATTTCATCAGAACCATCTTTGGAATGTATGATTAAAGTTTTGATACTACCTATTTTCATAAAAGCTTGAGCTAATATATTTAATAACCTTTTATCATATACTCCTACTAATTGTTTTAACGGTTTTATAGGATTAGTTAACGGACCTATTATATTAAATATTGTAGGTATACGTATATCAATTCTTATTTTTATTATTTTTTTTTTATATTTAAAATCCGATATTAAAAAAACTAATCTTAATTTTTTGATACATTTTATAATATCTTTTTTTTTAAAAGTTAAAGTTATTCCTAATACATTAAGTAAATCTAAACTTCCTGAATAAGATGATATATTTTTACTACCATATTTAGCAACGTTTATTGCACCTGTAGCAGCAACCACAAAACTTGAAGCTGTTGATATATTAAAATAATTTAAATTATCACTACCTGTACCTACTAAATCCATAAAATTCTCATTAATTATATTATAATTATAATAATCATTTATTACCTTAGCTGTTGCTGCTATTTCCTCACTAGTTTCTTTTTTTATAGATAATGCTGTTAATATAGATGCTATTTGTGTTGATTTGATTTGACCAAAATTTATAACTTTCATTAGTTTATAAAATTTATTAAATTTTATATTTTTTTTATTTATTAAATCTTGTAATATTGTATAAATCATATTATTTTTTTAGAAAGTTTTTTAATAATTCATGACCTTGATAAGATAAAATAGATTCTGGATGAAATTGTAAACCTTCAATATTATATTGTTTATGTTTTATACCCATAATTACATTTGGAGTTAAATCATAAAACTCTGTTATAGCTGTAATTTCTAAACTATCAGGTAAATATTTTTTCTCAATTAGTAAAGAATGATATCTATTTACTTCTATGGGATTTATTAATCCTTTAAATAAACCTTTATTTTTATGTTTAATTCTTGACGTTTTTCCATGAAAAATTTGTGGTGATTTAATGATTTTACAACCAAATACTTGTCCTATTATTTGATGTCCAAGACATATTCCTAATATTGGAATTTTATTTGCAAAATGTTTAATTATTTCAATAGAAAGACCAGCTTTCTTTGGTGTACATGGTCCTGGTGAAATAACTAAATGAGTAAAATAACATTTTTCTATATTTTTTATATTAATATTATTACGAATAATATTAACCTTAACACCTATTTCCATAAAATAATGTACAATATTAAAAGTGAAACTATCATAGTTATCAATAATTAAAATTCTCAAAAGGGTATCCTTTCCTTATACAATATCTTCTTCAACTATAGCCGCCGCTTTAAATATAACACTACTTTTATTTAATATTTCATTCCATTCATTCTTATAATTAGATTCTTCTATTATTCCTCCACCAGCTTGAATATGTATTTGATTATTTTTTATTATGGCTGTTCTAATTGCTATAGCCATATTCATATTACCATTCCAAGATAAATAACCTATTGCTCCTGAATATATACCTCTTTTCACCGGTTCAATTTCATTTATAATCTCTAAAGCTCTTATCTTTGGTGCACCAGCAATAGTACCTGCTGGAAATGTAGCACGTAATACATCAATCCAATCTAATTTAGGTTTTAATATACCTATTATATTTGAAACTATATGCATAACATGCGAATATCTTTCTATTAACAATTTTTTTGTAACTCTTACAGTACCATGAATACTAACTTTTCCTACATCATTACGTCCTAAATCAATCAACATAATATGTTCGGAACATTCTTTAGGATCATGTAATAATTCTTTTTCTAAATATATATCCTCTTTTTTATTTTTTCCTCTATGACGAGTTCCAGCTATAGGTCTTAAAGTAATTTTTTTATTATCTAATCTCACCATAATTTCAGGAGAAGAACCCACTACAAAATGATCGTTGAAATTTAAATAAAACATATATGGTGAAGGATTTAAAACTCGTAATGAACGATAAAGATTTAATGGTTTAGAATAAAACGGTATAATAATTCGTTGTGATGGTACACATTGCATGACATCTCCAGAATAAATAAATTTTTTGATTTTCCTAATAGATTGTTTATAAGAAAACTTAGTAAAACTATAAAATATAGGTTTATGTTTAGGTTTATGTTTATTTTTATTATTATATAAATATGATTCATAAATTTGTGATTTATTAATAAACTTATAACTTATTTTATTTTCTATTATTTTTATACGTTCATACGCTTTTTTTAAATATTGTTTTTCATATATATTAACATTAACTAAGATAGTTAATCTACCTGAATATTTATCAAATATTATAATATCATTAGCTATTAACAATAATATATCAGGTGTATTTATTGGATCATATTGTTTATAATATTGTATTGTTGGTTCAATAAACTTTATTATATCGTATCCAAAATATCCTACTAAACCTCCATCAAAGATGGTGTTACTTTTATTAATAATATTGTTTTTTATTTGTTTTATATATTTTGATATCCATAATAAAGGATCTATTATTTTAATGGTTTCAATTTTTAATTTATCTTTAAATAATTTTATTTTGTTACCATGTACTTCTATTCTTTTATTACAACGTAAACCAATTATAGAATATCTACCCCAATTTTTTTTTCCTTCTATTGATTCTAATAAAAAAGTCCAAGGATAATTTGCTATTTTCATATATATAGAAAGAGGCGTATCTATATCTGATAGGATGTCTTTATAAATAAGAATTCTATTTTGTAATAAGTTCATTTAATGTTTAGAAAATATAAATGGGTCGTGTAGGATTCGAACCTACGACCAATTGGTTAAAAGCCAACTGCTCTACCTCTGAGCTAACGACCCATATTTATATATTATAATATATATTTTTTTATTTACTATTATCTAGTACCAAAGATTTTATCTCCAGCATCACCTAACCCAGGTACTATATATCCATATTTATTTAATTTATTTTCTATTGAAGCGGTATAAATTTTCACATCAAAATGTGCTTCTTTAACTCGTTTAATACCTTCTGGGGCTGCTACTAATACAATCACTTTTATTTTATTACATTTTTTTTCTTTAAGCATATTTATTACAGAAATAATAGAACCTCCAGTAGCTAACATCGGATCTATTATTAATGCTAAACGTTCATCTAAAGCATTAACAAATTTTTCAAAATAAGGTATAGCTTCAAAAGTTTTTTTATTACGATATACACCAACTACGCTTATATGTGCACTAGGTATTAATTTTGTAATACCATTCATCATACTTATACCTGCACGTAATATAGGAACGATCGTAACCTTTTTACCATTAATTCTTTCAACATTTAAAGGTTTACCATCCCATCCTATTATTTTATGTAATTCTATTGATAATCCTCTTGTAGCTTCATAAGCTAATAGTTCGGTTATTTCGCTTGCTAATTCACGAAAATGTTTAGTACTAATTTTGGAAGATCTCATTAAACCTAATTTATGTTTAATTAAAGGATGCTCAATTACATGAACACTCATTGCAATATCTCTTTTTTTTAATTTACTATCTTTTATTTTTTAAAATAAATAGGACTAAGCGGATTCGAACCGCTTGCCGCCACGATGTTAGCGTGGTGCTCTAACCAATTGAGCTATAGTCCTATATATTAGGATTTATTTTTTTATCAATAATATCTGCTATAAATTTAAATAAAATACTAATTTTAGATTTTGGTTTTGATATTAAAATAGGATTTTTATCACAAATATATTTATGTAAAGGAAAACATCCAATTTTTTTTATTTTATATTTTTTTAATATTTTAATATATTTATTATTAAATATTGAATTAGAATATCCACAACATTTACATGTATAATAACTCAGATTTTCTATTAACCCTATTATAGGAATTTTTCTTTTATTAAACATATTTATTCCTTTAAAGGCACCTACTAATGATATTTCTTGAGGTGTTGTTATAATTATTACCCCAGATAAAATAATATTTTTTGAAATTGTTAAAAATATATCTCCTGTTCCTGGGGGCATATCGATAAATAAATAATCTAAATATCCCCAATTAGTATTATTAAATAAATTTAATAAAAATTTAGATATTATTGGTCCACGCAAAATAATAGCTTTGGTTGGTTTTTTTACTATAAAACCCATTGACATTACTTTAATTCCATAATATGGAATTGGTTGTATTAATTTATTATGATTAATAAATATATTTTTTTTTATACTTAATATTTTTGATTGACTATATCCATATATATCTGCATCTAATAAACCTACTTTATATCCTTTTATATTCATGGCTAATGCTAAATTAGCAGTGATAGTGGATTTCCCTACTCCGCCTTTTCCAGAAGCTATAGCTATAATATAATTTATATTAATCATTAATCAAATCCTTAAATTTTTTATTATTTGATTTAATTAATATTAGGTTAGTAAAATTTTAGTAAATAGTACTTGATCTTCAGTTATGTATACAAAAGGTTTATATTTGGGTACGTTTTCAAAAAACCTTAGGAAATAAATGTACTATAACAATGTGCTGATGATTCACAGGGTTAGAAAACTTGAAGGAGATACCCGAAGCCGGACTCGAACCAGCACGCCTATAACGGCGGGGGATTTTAAGTCCCCTGCGTCTACCAATTCCGCCATTCGGGCTATAGGCTGGAATCGGAATTGAACCGATTTCAACGGATTTGCAATCCGACGCATAACCATTCTGCCATCCAGCCACAATAACTACAATAGTATTATATAATAATATTTTATATAATAAAATATATTTAAAGGGGCTTTAGCTCAATTGGTAGAGCGCAACGCTGGCAGTGTTGAGGTTATCGGTTCAATTCCGATAAGCTCCATATATAATATAAAACTACTGATGAATAATAAAACTATAGAAATAATAAAAGAACAAATAAGAACAAATAAAATAATATTATATATGAAAGGAACACCAAAGTTTCCACAATGTGTTTTTTCAGCTAAAGCTGTTAACTGTTTAATAAAATATTTAAAAGTTTTTAAATTTATAAATGTTTTAGACAATATTCATATTAGATATGAATTACCTAAATTGTCTAATTGGCCTACCTTTCCTCAACTTTGGGTTAATTCTAACTTAATAGGAGGTAGTGACATTATAGTTGAAATGTATAAAAATGGTGAATTAAAAAAAATAATTAAAAATTTAAAATAACTAAGGAATTTGTAATAATGTCTAAAAAAGTTATTCTAGCTTATTCTGGGGGATTAGATACTTCTGCTATTGTAAAATGGTTACAAGTAACTTATGGTTATGAAGTAATTACATTTACGGCTGATTTAGGACAAGAAAAAAAAGAAATTGAATCAGCTTATAAAAAAGCACAATTATTAGGAATCAAAAAAATTTATATAGAAGATTTAAGAGAAAGTTTTGTAAAAAATTATATGTTTCCTATGTTTAGAGCTAATACCATTTATGAAGGTGGATATCTTTTAGGTACTTCAATAGCACGTCCTTTAATTATTAAAAGATTATTAGAAATAGCTAAATTAAATAATTCAAATATTATATCACATGGATCTACTGGTAAAGGTAATGATCAATTAAGATTTGAATTAGGTGCTTATTCATTAAATCCATATATAAAAATAATTGCGCCTTGGCGTGAATGGAATTTAAATTCACGAACAAAAATAATAAATTATTGTAAAAAAAATAATATAAGTATTGATTTTTTTAAAAATAATAAATCTCCATATTCTATGGATAATAATTTATTACATATTTCGTATGAAGGAGGATTATTAGAAGATACATGGAATGAACCAGAACAGAATATGTGGCGATGGAGTAATAATTTAACTAATACTCCTGATAAAGAAACATATATTGATATAACTTTTAATAAAGGGGATCCAATTGCAATAAATAATGAATATTTAAAACCACATGAATTAATAATAAAATTAAATAATTTAGGTAGTAAACATGGTGTTGGTAGAATTGATATTGTTGAAAATAGATATATAGGAATTAAATCTAGAGGATGTTATGAAACACCAGGTGGAACTATTTTATATCATGCACATAAAGCAATAGAATCTATAACTTTAGATCATGAATCTATACAATTAAAAGATATTTTAATGCCTATATATGCTGAAATTATTTATAATGGATATTGGTGGACCACCGAAAGAAAAATGTTACAATCTTTAATTGATACTTCTCAAAAATATGTTAATGGAGTTGTTAGACTAAAATTATATAAAGGGAATGTAATAATAATAGGTAGAAAATCAGATCAATCTTTATTTAATTCATCTTATGCTACATTTGAAGAAGATCAAGGTATATATAATCAAAAAGATGCAGAAAGTTTTATAAAATTAAAATCCATACGTTTAAAAATAGCATCAATTAAACAACATATAAAATGTATGTAATTTATACTTGAAAAATTTTTATTTATCCACAATTAATAAAAAAAAGTATAAGTTACTTTATAACTCAGGAGAACGTAAAAATGAAAATACGTCCTTTGCATGAACGTGTTGTAGTTCGTCGTGTAGAAGAGGAACAAAAAACTTCGGGTGGTATTTTTTTACCAGGTAATGCACAAGAAAAACCAACACGGGGTGAAGTTATAGCTATTGGAAAAGGTAAAATACTTGATAATGGTGCTATACGTCCTTTAGATGTTAAAATAGGTGATACAGTAATATTTAAAGAAGGATTTGGAGTAGAAAAACAAAAAATCGATGATGAAGAACTTTTAATAATGAGTGAATCGGATATTATTGGTATATTAGAATAATTTAAATTATTAATAAATTTATTAAAGGTACATATACTATGGCAGCTAAACAGATTAGATTTTCTGAAGATGCACGTACACGTATGGTACGAGGAGTTAATGCACTTGCTGATGCAGTTAAAACAACCTTAGGACCTAAAGGTCGTAATGTTGTTTTAGAAAAATCCTTTGGTGCGCCTACAATAACTAAAGATGGTGTTTCGGTAGCTAAAGAAATAGAATTAAAAGATAAATTTGAAAATATGGGTGCTCAAATGGTTAAAGAAGTTGCCTCCAAAACAGCTGATGTAGCTGGAGATGGTACTACTACTGCTACCGTATTAGCACAAGCTATAGTGAATGAAGGAATTAAACAAATAAATTCAGGAAGAAATCCTATGGATTTAAAAAGAGGTATAGATAAAGCTATATTAGCTTCTGTAGAAGAAATCAAAAAAATATCTGTAAAATGTGCTGATTCAAGATCAATAGCTCAAGTAGGTACGATTTCGGCTAATGGAGATAGTAAGATTGGTCAATTAATAGCTAAATCAATGGAAAAAGTAGGAAAAAAAGGTGTAATAACAGTAGATGAAAGTCGAGGATTTGAAGATGAACTAGAAGTCGTAGAAGGTATGCAATTTGATAGAGGTTATATTTCTCCTTATTTTGTAACTAATCAAGAAAATATGACGGTAGAATTAGAATCACCATATATACTTCTAGTAGATAAAAAAATTTCAAATATTCGAGAATTATTACCTTTATTAGAAAGCGTCGCTAAATCGGGAAAACCATTAATGATAATATCTGAAGATATAGAAGGTGAGGCATTAGCTACATTAGTGGTTAATAATATGAGAGGTATAGTTAAAGTAGCTGCTGCTAAAGCACCAGGATTTGGTGATCGTCGTAAATCAATGTTACAAGATATAGCTATACTTACAGGTAGTACAGTCATTTCTGAAGAAATAGGACTTAATCTTGAAAAAGCAACATTAAATAATTTAGGTAATGCTCGTAGAGTTACTATGTCTAAAGAAAATACTACAATTATTGATGGGTCAGGTTCAGAAAAAGATATAGAATCTAGGGTGAAACAAATTAGAAAACAAATAGAAGAAACCACTTCGGATTATGATAAAGAAAAACTTCAAGAAAGAGTAGCTAAATTAGCGGGTGGAGTAGCTGTTATTAGAGTAGGGGCTGCTACTGAAATAGAAATGAAAGAAAAAAAAGCTAGAGTAGAAGATGCTTTACATTCTACACGTGCTGCTGTAGAAGAAGGTGTGGTAGCAGGAGGAGGAACAGCATTAATTAGAATATTAAAGAAATTACAAAATTTAAAAGGTAATAATGAAGATCAAACTCATGGAATTCAAATTGCTCTAAAAGCATTTGAATCACCTTTAAGACAAATTGTTAATAATGCTGGTGAAGAATCATCTGTTATTCTTAATAAAGTTAAAGAAGGTGATGGAAATTTTGGATATAATGTTACTACAGGTGAATTTGGTGATTTAATAAATATGGGGGTTTTAGATCCTGCTAAAGTTACTAGAACAGTGTTACAATCAGCAGGTTCAATAGGTGGTATGATTATCACAACTGAAGCAATGATAGCAGATCATGAAGATATTACTAAAAATCCACAGAATCCTGATCTAAGTGGTGGTATGATGTAATCCAATCATAAAAGAACTAAAAACCCGTTATGTTGTTTGTTGTTTATAACGGGTTTTTTTATAACTTTTCAGATAAAGTTATCTTTCTATTTTTTCTATCAATATTTATAATATATGCTGAAATTTGATCACCAATATTATATTTAGCATTATAAATAATATTTGCAATAATATTATTATGTAATTTTACTAGGGCATCAGTTTTATTTATTTCTATAATTTCTCCAGTTACTAAAGATCCTTTATAAAAAACTATCATTGGATCTTGTTTTAACTGCTTAATACTTAAAGAAATACGTTCACGTTCAGGATCAATAGATAAAATTAATGTTTCTATTTGATCACCTTTACGATATTTATTACGGATTGTTTTATCATCTATTTCATTCCATGAAATATCGGAGACATGTACCAAACCATCAATACCTCCAGTTAAACCTACAAAAATCCCAAAATCTGTAATTGATTTAACCAGCCCCTTAATACGATCATTTTTTTTATGTTTTAAACTAAAAGTTTCCCATGGATTTAATTTACATTGTTTTATACCTAATGATATTCTTCTTCTTAATTCATCTATTTCTAAAATCATTACTTCTACTTTTTCACCAAGATTTACTAATTTAGACGGATTAATATTTTTATTAGTCCAATCTAATTCCGAAACGTGTACTAACCCTTCTATTCCATCTTCGATTTCGGCAAAACATCCATAATCAGTAATATTAGTTATACATGACTTTACTTTTTTTCCTACAGGATAACGGTCTTTTACATTTTTCCAAGGATCGTCACTTAATTGTTTAAGACCTAAAGACACACGATTACGGTCACGATCAATTTTTAATATTTTTACTTCAATCTCATCACCTAAAGAAACTATTTCCGAAGGATGTTTAACACGTTTCCATGCCATATCTGTAATATGAAGTAATCCATCCATACCACCTAAATCTATAAAAGCACCATAATCTGTTAAATTTTTTACTATACCTTTAATAGATTTATCTTTATTTATTTTTTTATTTAAACTTTCATTACCTATTTCTAATACAGCTCTTCTTGATACAACAACATTATTTCTTTTTTTATCTAATTTTATTAATTTAAAATCAATATATTTTTTTTCTAAATGTAAGGTATCCCTAATTGTACGAATATCAACTAATGACCCTGGTAAAAAAGCACGTATTGAATTAATATCTACAGTAAAGCCCCCTTTGACTTTACCAATAATGATTCCTTGAACTATTTCATTATTATTAAAAGCTTTTTCTAACGTTTTCCAATTTTCTAATCGTTTTGCTTTTTCACGAGATAATCTAGTTTCTCCAAAACCATCTTCTATGGTCTCAATTACTACATTTATTTTATCACCTATTTTCACGCACAATTCATCGTTATCATTTTTAAATTGATCAATATTTATTTTTACTTCTGATTTTAAACCGGCGTTAACTTTTATCCAATCTTTATCTATATTAACTATAGTTGCTTTAATTATAGATCCTGGTTTCAGATTTATATTAGTTAGTGATTTTTCAAATAACTCAGCAAAACTTTCGCTCATAAGAATCCTACATAATTAACTTTTTAATAATTCCGTACTATAATATAAAAGCACGACCCATAATATATTTTTACATATTAATTTTAATTTATTTTATTTATTTAAGCTACTTATTTTTCTTTATCTAATATTTTACTTCTTTTATTTTTATACCTATATTATTTAATAAATTTTTAAAATTAGGAAAAGAAGTAGATACATTTATACAATCATCAATAATAATATCATCCTTAGCTCTCAAAGCAGCTATAGTAAAAGACATAGCTATACGATGATCACCATAACTATTAATATATCCCCCTTTATATTTTTTTGTACCAATTATATCTATACCATCTTCATATACCTTATTGTTTACCCCAATAGTTGTAAAACCTTTAGCCATTGAACTAATTCTATCTGATTCTTTAACTCTTAATTCTGATGCACCTCTTAATCTAGTTATACCTTCGGCATTAGCTGCAGCTACTAACAATATAGGTAATTCATCAATAGCTAAAGGTACTTGATCTATAGGAATATCAATACCTTTAAGACTTGCATATCTTATATGAATATCGGCTACTGGTTCATTACACCAATTACTTTCATTAAATAAATTAATATCTGCACCCATGTTCCGTAAAATATTAATTACTCCAATACGAGTAGGATTTATTCCAACTTTTTCTAATACTAATTCGGAATTAGGTATTATTGATGCTGCTACTAAAAAAAAAGCAGCTGAAGAAATATCCGATGGTATATTAATATTACTAGCTTGTAAATTAGATCCACCAATTAAAGATATAGTATTATCTTTTTTTTTTATCTTATAACCAAAAGTTTTTAACATACGTTCTGTATGATCTCTTGTACAACCCTTTTCAATGATTTTGGTTTCACCTTTTGCATAAATTCCAGCTAATAATAAACAAGATTTTACTTGAGCACTTGCTATAGGCATAATATATGTTATTCCATTAAGCCTATTACCAATTAATTGAATTGGAGGTATACCTGTTTTATCAGTTTTTATTTTAGCACCCATTAATCTTAAGGGTATTGCAACTCTATTCATAGGTCTAGTGTTAAGAGATTTATCTCCAGTCATTTGAGTATCAAATTTTTGTCCTGATAATAATCCAGTCAATAACCTCATACTTGTTCCTGAATTACCTAAATATAATTTGGTTTTTGGATCTTTTAATCCATATATTCCTACTCCTTCAATACATAATTTTTTATTTGTAGGCCCATAAATTGATACTCCCATTTCTCTAAATGCTTGTAAAGTAGCTAAACTATCATATCCTTCTAAAAATCCATTAATATTAGTAATACCATTAGATAAAGATCCAAACATAACAGCACGATGTGATATAGATTTATCACCTGGTACTATTAGTTTTCCTTTTATTGGTTTACTAGCTCTTTTTACTATATATTTAACATTATTTTTCATAATACTTATTTTCTCTTTATTAATTGTTCTGGATAAGAACATAATTTTTTTATTTCTGCACCTCGCATATATATTTCTTCTAATATTTTTTCTAAAAACTTAGATTTACGATGTCCTTTTATTTCAATAAAAAATATGTAATTCCAAACTCCTTTAGGTTCTGGTGCAGGTCTATTTGTTATACGTAATATATCAATATTATAACGATAAAAGGGTTCTATTAATAAATAAAAAGAACCTATTTTATTATTAATAGATATCATTAATAATGTTTTATCATATCCTGTTGGAGGTACATCTTTATCTGATAATATAAAAAATCTTGTATAATTATTACTACGATCTTCTATGTTTTGAGCAATGATTTTTAAAGAATAATAACTAGCAGCAATCTCTCCAGCAATTGCTGCACTATTACTTTCATGTTTAATTATTTTTGAAGCTTCTGCATTAGAAGATACTGCAAGTCTTTTAGCAAAAGGATAATTATTATTTAACCAATTTTTACATTGAGCAAATGATTGTTGATGTGAATAAATTTTGTCTATTTTTTTATTTATATTTTTTTTTCCAATCATTAAATTATGGTGTATTGATAATATTACTTCTCCACATATTTGTAAGTTGGAATTAATAAAAGAATCTAAAGTATTATTTACTATACCTTCTGTTGAATTTTCTACAGGTACAACTCCATACTTATATTTTTTATTTTCTATTGTATTAAATACATCTGTTACTGGTATACTTCTTACTGATTTACCAAAATGTTGAATTACTGCTTGTTGTGTAAATGTACCCTCTGGACCCATATATGCTACTGTTATTGGTAATTCTAAAGCTAAACAAGCAGACCTAATTTCTCTAAATAATATTGAGATTTCTTTATTAGATAAAGGTCCTTTATTATATTTTATAATATTTCTTAACACCTGATTTTCACGTACATGACTATAAAATTTTGTTTTTGGATCTTTTGATAAACAAGATTTTATTTTTGCTACTTTTTTAGCACAAATAGCACGTTGACTAATTAAATTTAATAATTGATAATCAATATTATCTATATATTTTATAATTGTTTTTAAATCTTTTTTCATTTTCTAATAAGCCTATTATTATATTACTTTAAATCAATAGTTTCACCTAACCTTACAACAGATACTAATTTTTCTTTTTTATTAACACGTATTAATGTAACTCCTTGAGTATTACGTGATCTACAAGATATTTCTTGAACTCTTGTACGTATTAAATTTCCCCTATTTGTTATTAAAATAATTTCATCACTTTCTTTAACTTTTATTGCTGATACTATTTTACCATTACGTTTTGAAGAACGCATTGCTATTACTCCTTGTCCACCACGTTTCCTTAAATTAAATTCTTCTAAAATAGTACGTTTTCCATATCCTTTTTCTGAAGCTGTTAAAATATAATATTTTTGTGATTGTTTTTTATTTTTTATAATTATTAAACTAATAACTTTATTATTATAAAATAAACGCATCCCCATTACACCCATAGCATTACGTCCCATTGCACGTACTTCACTTTCTTTAAAATAAATAGATTTCCCATTAGAAGCAAGTAACATAATTAAATTATCTTTCCCATAAGTAATAGCAGCACCTATTAAACTATCTCCATCTTCTAAATTAAGTGCAAGAATACCACAATTACGTTGTCTAGCAAATTGTTTCATATGAGTTCTTTTTACTTTACCTAAAGCCGTTGCAAAAAATATATAATTATTTTTCTTTCTATTTTCATCATTTATTGCAAGTATTGCAGTAATTTTTTCCTTTACATCTAAAGAAAGTAAATTCACTAAAGGTCTACCTCTAGAGATTCTACTATTTTGTGGAATTTCATAAACTTTAAGCCAATATACTTTACCTTTATCAGAAAATAATAAAATTGTATCATGAGTTGATGCTACTAATAAATGTTCAATCACATCTTCATCATTTATACTTGTAACTAACTTACCTCGACCACCTCTTTTCTGTGCTTGATAAACTGAAATGGGTTGTATTTTAGCATATCCTGATCTAGAAACTGTAACTACCATTTTTTCTTCATTAATAAGATCAACAGTATGTAGTTCATTACGAATAGCATTAATTGTAGTTTTTCTATTATCTCCATACTTAGAACGGATTTCAATTAATTCATTACGAATTATTTCCATTAAATATTCAAATGAAGATAATATTTTTTTTAATTGAGATATTGTGTTCAAAGTATTGTTATATTCATCAATAGAATTGTGAATTTCTAAACAAGTTAAACGATGTAATCGTAAATCCATAATTGCTTTAATTTGAGATTCAGATAATAGAAAAAAATCTTTACAAAAATGAGTATTGTTCCATTTTATAATACTTAATTTATATTTAGCTTCGTGAAATGAAGAAGCTGATTTGATAATTTCTATAACAATATCAATATTAGATATTGCAATTATTAAACCTTCAATAATATGTTTACGTTTGTTAAATTTTTTTAATTCATATAATGTACGTCGTTTAATTACTTCTATACGTTGATTAATAAAAGCTTCAATAATTTGTTTAAGATTAAAGGTTTTAGGTTTACCTTTATCTACAGCTACCATATTTATACTATAAATAACTTCCATTTGAGTATGTGCAAAAAGATTATTTAATATAATTTCACTAGATTCATAACGTTTTATTTCTATAACAATCCTTAACCCATCTTTATCTGATTCATCTCTAAGCTCGTTTATACCAGATAACCTTTTGTGTTTTACTAAATCAACTATTTTTTCAATTAACCTAGCTTTATTAACTTGATATGGTAATTCTGTTATAATGATAAACTCATTACCTTTAATATTATTTTTAACAATTATATGTTTTGCACGTATATAAATACTACCTTTACCTGTCTTGTAAGCCTCTAAAATTCCCGAACTTCCATGAATTATACCTGATGTAGGAAAATCTGGACCCTTTATATATTTCATTAAATATTCTATTGAAATATTCTTATTATCAATAAAAGCTAAACATGCATTTATAACTTCTTTTATATTATGAGGAGGAATATTAGTTGCCATACCAACAGCAATACCACTTGTACCATTTATTAATAAATTAGGTATACGGCTAGGTAAGACTTCGGGTAGTTTTTCAGTACCATCATAATTATCAACCCAATCTACTGTAGATTTTTCAAGATCATATAAAAATTCACTAGTTATACGAGACAATCTTACTTCTGTATATCTCATTGCAGCTGCATTATCACCATCTATTGATCCAAAATTTCCTTGACCATCAATTAATACATATCTCATAGAAAAAAATTGGGCCATTCTTACAATTGCATCATAAACCGCACTATCACCATGCGGATGATATTTACCAATGACATCACCTACTACACGTGCAGATTTTAAATAAGTTTTCTTCCATACATTATTTAATTCATGCATAGCAAAGATTACACGACGATGTACAGGTTTTAAACCATCACGTATATCTGGAATAGCACGTCCAATAATTACACTCATAGCATAATCTAAATACGATTGTTTGATTTCATCTTCAATAGTAATTGGTAAAATTTCTTTATTTTTTTCAAACATATAATTATTTCCACATAAGTATTAGCATACATTATACTTACTAAGTACACTAATTACATCAATTTTAATATTAATAATTAAATTTTTAAATAATCTAAATGCTTCTCTTTTATATTCTTCTATAGGATTTTGGTGTACATAACCTCTAAGATGAATACTATTCATTATATAATCCATCATTTGTAAATGTTCTTTCCATCTTATATCAAACACTTGTAATATAGTTTGTTTTTCAAACTCTTTTATTCTTTGTTGACCAATTTTTTTACAATTATATTTATATATATTCTTATATGTATCTTTGATTTTATTAATTATAAATATATATCCATTATTAGATGATAAAATATATTTATTTGTTTTTATCCAATTATATAAATTTAAATTTAATATTGTTTTTATATTTATTAATAAATTATTTATATTATAATTTGTTTGATAATCATATACAATTTTATAAATTAATTCATTTCTAATATATTTTATATATTCAGAAATATTATAATTAAATAATATTTCATCTCTTTGTTTATATACAATTTTCCTTTGATAATTTGAAATCTTATCATATTCTAATATTTGTTTGCGTATATCCAAATTATGATTTTCTACTTTTTGTTGAGCTTTTTCTACTGCTTTATTAACTAATTTATGTTCGATAGCTTCACCATAAGATAACCCTAAAATATTCATCATTTTTTTTATTTTATTAGAACCAAATAACCTCATTAAATTATCTTCTAAAGAAATATAAAACCTAGTTGATCCTGGATCACCTTGCCGGCCTGAACGTCCTCTTAATTGATTATCAATTCTTCTAGATTCATGTCGCTCGGTTCCAATAACATGTAAACCACCAGCTTTTATTACCAAATTTTTACTCCATGTTAACTTTCCACCCTTTCCACCCTTTCCACCCTTTCCACCTAATAAAATATCTGTACCTCTACCTGCCATATTAGTAGCAATAGTAATTGTACTATAACGTCCAGCTTGAGCAAGTATATTAGCTTCATTAGAATGATTTTTTGCATTAAGTATATTATGTGATAGTTTTTGTTTTTTTAATATATAAGAAATATATTCTGAATTTTGAATTGAAGTAGTACCGACTAATACTGGACGACCTTTATAAAAATTGTTTTTTATATCTTTAATAATAGCTTCAAATTTTTCTTTTGTAGATAAAAAAATTAAATCATTCATATCTTTACGTATTATAGGCTTATTTGTTGGAATAACTAATACATCTATTTTATAAATTTTATTAAATTCATATACTTCAGTATATGCTGTACCAGTCATACCTGATATTTTAGAATAAAGTCTAAAATAATTTTGTAAAGTAATATATGCTAAAGTATTACTTTCATTTTTTATATTTACTCCTTCTTTAGCTTCTATAGCTTGATGTAACCCATCTGACCATCTTTTTCCTGGCATAATACGTCCTGTATTTTCATCTACTATAATTACTTCATTATTTATAATAATATAATCAACATTTGTTTGAAATAAATAAAGTGCTAATAAAGCTGATTTTATTTTTTTTATTAAATCTATATTATTAACTGAATAAAGAGAATCATTGTTTTTTATTAGTTTTTTTGATTTTAAAATATATTCTATATATTTATATCCTTTTTCAGTTAATTCAACTTGTTTATGTTTTTCATCTAAAATAAAATCGCAGTTTTGATTTTCATATTCAGTACTTTTATAACTTCTTAAGTTTTCTGCTATATTTTTTATTAAATAATAGATTTTAGTATATTCATATTCAGGTCCTGAAAGAATTAATGGGGTACGAGCTTCATCAATTAAAATAGAATCTACTTCATCAATTAAAGCAAAATTACGTTTTCTTTGAAATTTTTCTTTAATGGAATAAACCATATTATTCCGTAAATAATCAAAACCATATTCATTATTAGTACCATAAGTAATATCTGCTTTATATGCCTTAATTTTTTCTTTTAATCTTTGTTCAGCATAAATATTTTTTATACTTAAACCAAGAAATTCATATAATGGACGCATATTATGAGAATCTCTTTTTGCTAAATATTCATTGATTGTTATTACATGTACACCAAGACCTGGTAATGCATTTAAATATGTAGGTAAAGTTCCTACAATAGTTTTACCTTCTCCAGTTTTCATTTCAGAAATAATACCCTTATGTAAAACTATTCCTCCTAGTATTTGAACATCAAAATGACGCATACCAATTATGCGTTTACTAGCTTCTCTAATAGTAGAAAACGCTTCAGGTAATAACATATCTAGTACATCACCTTTTATTATTCTTTTACGAAATTCTATAGTTTTATAACTTAATAAATCATTAGTAAGTGAAATAAAATGATTTTCTAAATCATTGATTATATAAACTATATTACTTATTCGTTTAATTTCACGATCATTTTTATTATAAATAAACATTGTTTATAAAAAGTACGTCTGAAGGGATTTGAACCCCTAACCTTTACCTTCGGAAGGTAAAACTCTATCCAATTGAGCTACAGACGTATATATACAGGTAATTTAAAAAACGGAAATATAAGAATTTGACTGTAAAAAACGACAGAATAGAATAATACTACAAGTTCTTAACTTAAGGTTGCTACCATAATTGATTTTATTGTATGTATTCTATTTTCAACTTGATCAAAAGATATATTATATGATGATTCAAAAATTTCATCAGTAATTTCAAAACCATTAACTAATTTTTTTTTATTTTTTATAAAATCATTTTTTAATAAGTTTTTTATAATTAATGTTTCATTATTATGAAAGGATGGTAAACAATGCATTACTTTTACTTTATAATTATTAGTAGCTTTTATAATTTCTTTATTTATTTGATATTTTGAAAGACTTTTAATTCTGTCACACCATACCTCTTCACTTTCTCCCATTGATACCCAAACATCAGTATATATAAAATCTACATTTTTTACAGCTATATAAGGATCTTCTACTAAAAGTATTTTTGCATTATTTTTTTTGGCTATATTATTACATAATATAAAAAACTTTTCTTCTGGCCACAATTTTTTAGGAGCAGCTATACGTATATCCATACCCATTTTTGCTCCTATTAATAATAATGATCTTCCAATATTATAACGTGCATCACCTAAATAAGCATATTTGATATTATTTAATGATTTATTACTGTGTTCTAACATAGTTAATACATCAGCTAAAACTTGTGTTGGATGAAATTCATTTGTTAATCCATTAAAAACAGGAATACCTGAATGTTTGGCTAATTCTTCTATTATTTTTTGACTATATCCTCTATATTGTATTGCGTCAAACATACGACCTAATACTTTTGCTGTATCTTTAATAGATTCTTTATATCCCATTTGTGAAGATTTAGAATCAATATAAGTTACATTAGCACCTTGATCATTAGCTGCTATTTGAAAAGCACAACGTGTTCTAGTTGATGATTTTTCAAAAATCAATGCTATATTTTTACCTTTTAATCTAGGATATTCATTTCCTATATATTTTGACTTTTTTAAATAACTTGCTAAGTTTATTAAATAATTAATTTCTTCTTTTGTATGATTTATTAAACTTAAAAGATTCCTATTACGTAAATTCATTTATTTCCTTTTCTTGTTAATTTTTTAAAAACTTTTAATGTACGTAAACGAGAATTTGCTAAAGCTATATCTGCAATTGCACGTGTATAATTTATTTTTGATGATTTTTCTTTAATTATTTTTTTAGCTTCATTAATACTTTTATTTATTTCATATTCATTAATATCATTTGCTTTTATAATTGTATAAGCTAAACATGAAATCATATTTGATTCTACTTCCATCAAACCACCATCTAAATAAAAAATTTCTTTCTTATCATTTACATGTGTTATTATTAAAGGACCTGAATTTAATTGTGTTATTATTGGGGCATGTCCTGATAAAATTCCTAATTCACCTTCAGTACCCATAGCTGTTATTTGTTTTATTTTTTTTGAAAAAATTAAACAGTCTATACTCATAATATCACATTGAATACTATTCATATAAGAATTCCAATTAGATTTTTTTTAATTCTTCCATACTTCCAATCATATAAAAAGCTTGTTCATGAATATTATCATATTCTCCATTTAAAATACTATTCACTCCGTTAATAGTATCTTCTACTTTTACATATTTACCTAATTTACCTGTAAATATCTCTGCAACAAAAAAAGGTTGTGATAAAAAATTTTGAATTTTACGAGCTCGATTTACAATATTTTTATCTTCTTCCGATAATTCATCTAAACCTAAAATAGCTATTATATCCTTCAATTCTTTATAACGTTGTAATATCTTACGTACTTTTAAAGAAACTTTATAATGTTTACTACTAACTACTAAAGGATCTAATTGCCTAGAAGTTGATTCTAACGGATCAATAGCAGGATAAATACCTAACTCGGCTATTTTACGAGATAATACTATTGTTGCATCTAAATGTGAAAAAATAGCTGCTGGAGATGGATCTGTTAAATCATCAGCTGGTACATATACTGCTTGTATAGATGTGATTGACCCTTTTTTAGTTGACGTAATTCTTTCTTGTAACATCCCAACTTCTTCTGCTAAAGTAGGTTGATAACCAACAGCCGAAGGCATTCTACCTAATAACGCTGATATTTCAGTTCCAGCTAATGTATATCTATATATATTATCTATAAATAATAATACATCTCTACCTTCATCTCTAAATGCTTCTGCAATAGTTAAGCCTGTTAGTGCTGCACGAAATCTATTACCAGAAGGTTCATTCATTTGACCATAAACTAAAGATACTTTATCCAGAACTTTAGATACTTTCATTTCATTATAAAAATCATTGCCTTCACGTGTTCTTTCACCTACACCTGCAAATACAGAAAAACCTGAATGTTCTATTGCTATATTACGAATTAATTCCATCATATTTACAGTTTTTCCTACACCAGCTCCTCCAAACAGTCCTATTTTACCTCCTTTGACAAAAGGACACATTAAATCTATAACCTTGATACCTGTTTCTAAAATTTCATTATTAATAGATTGTTCTATATATTTAGGTGAATTATTATGGATTGACATAATTTGTTTTTCATTTATTGGGCCTTTTTCATCTATAGGTTCACCTAAAACATTCATAATTCTACCTAAAGTTTTAATACCTACAGGTACTTTTATAGGAGAATTTGTATTAATAACTTTTAAATTACGTTTAATACCTTCAGTTGATCCCATAGCTATAGTTCTTACTATATTATCACCGATATGTTGTTGTACTTCTAAAATTAAATTTATTTTTTCTACTTTTAATGCATAATAAATTTTAGGTAATTTATTTTTTTTAAATTCTACATCAATTACTGCACCAATTATTTGTACAATTTTTCCATTCATTTTATTTCCTTATACTAATGCGGCTCCATTTACTATTTCCGAAATTTCTTGCGTTATATTTGCTTGTCTTAATTTATTATAAATATTATTTAAATCTATTATTAAATTATTAGCATTTTCTGTTGCTTTTTTCATTGAAATCATACGTGATGATTGTTCACAAGTTATATTGTCTAATATAGATTGATAGATTTGAGATTCAATATATTTAGTAAATATATTCTTTAATAATTTATTAAAATCATAAGTTTCATAAATATAAACGATTTTATTTAGGATTTCTTTTTTTATATTTAACGGTAAAATATTTTTTATTATAGGTAAGGCTTTTATTGAACTGATTGATTTATTATATATTATTTTAATACAATCAATCTGATTGTTATCATACTCTCTAATTATTACTTTTATTAAATTATAAAAATCAATGATTTTTGGATAATCACCTAAATTCTTTTTATAATAAATTATTTCTCCACCATATTTTTTTATAAATTTATTACCAATTGTTCCTAAGGTACAAAAACAATATTTGGTTTTTTTGTTTTTTATATAATTTAATAATTTTCTAAATAAATTTATATTTAAACCTCCACATAACCCTTTATCACTCGTTATTAAAATATAACAAATTTTTTGTATTTTTTTATTTATATTAATATAATTATTTTTGTAATTTATATTATTATCAGTAACAATACGATTACATATCTCTTTTATTTTTTTAGTATAATACCTACTTAATAACATTCTATTTTGTAATTTACGCATTTTAGATGCTGATACCATTTCCATTGCACTAGTAATTTTTTTGGTATTTTTTATAATTTCAATTTGTAATTTTATTTCTTTTGTCGCTAATATCAAAATCTTACCTATTTACCTATATTTTTCTTTAAAGTTTTCTAATATTTGTTTAAAGTTTTCTATATACTCTTCTTTACCATTATTATTTATCAAATTTATTAATTTCTTATAATTTAAATTATAATAATTGATCAATTCTTTTTCAAATGAAAAAATTTTCTTTACATTTATATCATATAAATAATCTTTATTTGCAGCATACAATAATATTGATATTTCAGCAACACTCATTGTATTAAATTGTTTTTGTTTCATTAGTTCTGTTATACGTTTACCTTTTTCTATTTCTTTTTTAGTTATTTCATCTAATTCTGAACTAAATTGTGCAAATGATTCTAATTCTCTATATTTAGCTAAAGCTAAACGTATACCTGCTCCTAATTTTTTTATAATTTTAGTTTGTGCTGTACCCCCAACTCTAGATACTGATAATCCTACATTGATTGCTGGTCTTGTACCAGCATTAAATAAATTTGTTTCAAGAAATATTTGACCATCTGTTATAGAAATAACATTTGTAGGGATAAAGTCTGATACATCTCCACCTTGTGTTTCTATTATTGGTAAAGCTGTTAAAGACCCTGTTGTTTGAATTTTACCTTTCGTATTTTTACTAACATAATTTTCATTTACACGTGAAGCTCTTTCTAATAATTTTGAATGTATATAAAAAATATCACCTGGATAAGCTTCTCTTCCTGGTGGTCTTTTTAATAATAATGATATTTGTCTATATGCCCAAGCTTGTTTGGTTAAATCATCATATACAATTAATGCATTTTGTCCTCTATCACGAAAATATTCTCCCATAGTACAACCGGTATAAGGGACTAAATATTGCATTATAGCCGGATCTGATGCTGAAGCCATAACTACTATTGTATATTTCATAGCTCCATGTTTTTCAAAAATCTTTACATTTTTTACAATATTAGATTTTTTTTGACCTATAGCAACATATATACATATTATATCTTTGTTTTTTTGATTTATAATAATATCCATAACAAGAGATGTTTTACCTACATTTCTATCACCTATAATTAATTCCCTTTGCCCTAAACCTATTGGTATCATTGAATCTATTGCTTTTATACCTGTATTTAATGGTTGATTTACAGTTTTTCTAAAAATTACCCCGGGCGCTATTTTTTCAATAAAATCAGTTGTTTTTGTTTTTATTTTTCCTTTACCATCTATAGCATTTCCTAATGTATCAACCACTCTACCAATTAATTCTAAACCTACAGGTACTTTTAATAATTTACCTGTACATTTACAGTTCATTCCTTCTGAAAGATTCTTATAATCTCCTAATATAACTATACCTACATTATTACGTTCAATATTAAAAACTAATCCACTAAGATTATCAATAAATTCTATTATTTCACCATACATAGCATCATATAATCCATATACACGAACAATGCCATCAAACACATTAAGTATTATTCCTTCCGTTTGCATTTCTAATTTAAACTTAATATTTTTAATTTCTTTTTTTATTATATTACTAATTTCCGAAAAATTTATTTTGTTCATAATATATTACCCAAGGTTTGTTTTAATTGATTTAATCTACCAATTATAGAACAATCTATAATAATATTTTTGATTTTTATAATTAAACCACCAATTGTATTTGTTTTAATGTTTATATTGTTTATAAAAATTTTTTTTTGAAATTTTAAACTTAAAATCTTTATTATTTTTTTTTTTTGATTTTTATTTAATATAAAAGCACTAATAATTCTTATATTTAAAATATTATAGTGTTTTAATATTTTTTTTTCATACTTATATAAAATATAATTTCTTATATGTATTTTATTATTTATTAATAATAAATTAATTATATTTAAACTTTCTTTATCTAAATATTTTTTTATTTTTTTATTACAAATAAAATCTTTAAATCCATTATTTTTTTTATAATAAGTTAAAATAAAATCAATTATTTTTATTCTATTTTTCCATTCATCTAAATCTTTTGATAACACTGATAATTCCCATATTGCTTTAAAATATGGTTGATTATTTTCTACTTTTTCAGAGATTTTCATATTTGTTTTACTAAGTTTTTAAAAAAATCTTTATTTATATTTATATCTATGGATTTTTCTAATATTTTTTCTAAACCTATTAAAGATACTTTAATTAGTTGTTCATGTAAATCTTTTTTTCTATTTAACATTTCTTCTTCAAAAAGTTTTTTTCTTTTTTTTATTATAACTTCACTTTCTTTTATTGATATATTTCTTACTTTTTCAAGTATATAATTATAATGTGATTGTGCATTTTCTATTATTAAATCTGCTTCATTTTTTGCTTTACATAAAATATATTTTGATTCTTTTTTTGCTTTATATAATTCTTTTTTTGCTGTTTTAGCAGCGGTTAAAGCATTATTTATTTGTTTTTCTCTTTCTAATATATTGTTTTTTATTGGCGGCCAAATATATTTTTTACAACACCATATTAATATAGCAAAGTTAATAACTTCACCTAAAATTGTTAAATTTATATTCACACATATTACCTTAATCTTAATGTAAGTTATTTCACCCTGATACTACAAATATTAAATATAAAGCAATACCTACACCAATCATTGGTACTGCATCTATTAATCCTGTCATTAAAAATGTACGAGTTAATAATAAATTACTTAATTCCGGTTGTCTGGCAGTAGATTCTAATAATCTACCACCTATAATACCAAAGCCTATCCCTGTACCTACAGCACCTAAACCTATCATAATCGCAGCAGCTATATAAATATCCATTGTTTTCTCCATATTTATTTCATATTAATTATTTGTTTTATATGATTTATTTAAATAAATTATAGTCAACATCATAAAAATAAAAGATTGTAAAGGTATTATTAAAATATGAAAGATTCCCCATATTAAACTTACTATCCATTGTATCCAATAAGGTAAAAGATTAATTAATATAAATATAACTTCAGATGCAAACATATTTCCAAATAAACGTAAAGATAAAGATAAAGGTTCAATTAATAAATTAATCATTTCTAATATTAGATTAAACGGTATGAAAAATATATTATTAAATGGTTTTATACAAATTTCTTTAATCCAACCCGTTAAACCTTTATTTTTTATATTATAAAATAATATTATCACAAATACAGTTAGTGACATACCTACTGTTATATTTATATCTGATGTTGCTAATATTTTAATATTTTTATCAATATTTAATAAATACAAAATTATATTAATAATATCCATTGGTAATAAATCAATAACATTCATTAATAAAATACACATAAAAATAACTAATGAAAGTGGTCCTATTACTTCATTATTATATTTAAAATTATTAATTATTATTTTATTTATAATTTCAATTATATATTCTACTACATTTAATAAACCTTTAGGAGTTGTATTATAATTTAATAAAAACGAACAATTTTTAAAAACAAATAAAAATAACCAACCCATTACTATAGAAACCAATATAGAATCTAAATTTATTGAAACAAAACCCATAGATTTTATCTGTTCTATATTTTGTGCAAATATCCACCCTTGATTTGGATAATATCCAAACGTCAAATTTTGTAAATGATGTTTTATATATTTAGTATAATAGAAATTGTTCATAATATGATTGGTTATTGTTTGTTTTTTTTTAAATAAAATAATATGATTGATATAGCAGCTGGGGTAACTCCTGAAATCCTTTTTATATCAGCTAATGTTTTTAGTTTTTTTACTTTTTGATATATTTCTTTTGAAAGTCCAATACCATTACAATCCCAATTAGTAGGTAACAATATTTTTTCATATTTTTTCATATTTTTTACTTCTTGTTTTTGCCGTTCAATATATCCTTTATATTTGATTTGTATTTGTATTTGTTCTATTATTTCTTTAGGTAATTTATTATCAATCAACTTTATATATCTTAATAAATCAATGTATTTCAATTTTTTTATATTAATTATACCATTTTTTTTTAATTTATTTTTTATAAAAATGTTTTGAAATCTATAAATTTCTTGTTCTATTTTTGTACTTTTTTTTATATAATAACAATAACGATAATTTTTTATTAAACCTATTTTATAACCTATTTCTGTTAAACGTAAATCTGCATTATCTTCACGTAATAATAATCTATATTCAGATCTTGAGGTAAACATTCTATAAGGTTCATTTGTTCCTTTGTTTATTAAATCATCGATCATAACTCCAATATAAGATTGATTACGTTTTGGATACCATGGTTCTAATCCTTTTATATTTATTGAAGCATTTATTCCTGCTATTAATCCTTGTGCAGCTGCTTCTTCATATCCAGTGGTACCATTAATTTGACCTGCAAAATATAAATTTTTTATAAATTTTGTTTCTAATGTAGGATATAAATCACGGGGATCTATATAATAATATTCTATTGCATAACCGGGTCTAGTTATATAAGCGTTTTCTAAACCTGAGATACTTTGTATAATTTTTTTTTGTAAATTCAAAGGTAAAATAGTAGAAATTCCATTCGGATAAACTTCATTAAAATTTAAATTTTCTGGTTCTAAAAAAATTTGATGTCTTTTTCTATTTGAAAACTTATAAAGTTTATCTTCTATAGAAGGACAATATCGCGGTCCTATACCTTTTATTTGACCAGTAAATATAGGTGATTTATATATATTATTTATAATAATTTCATGTGTATATTCATTTGTATAAGTAAGAAAACAATTTAATTGTTTTCTTTTTCTTTTTATATAAAAAAAAGACATATTAGGAATCGGAATAATCCCTGACTGTTTTTCTAATTTACAAAGATTAATACTTTTAGCATCAATTCTAGGTGGTGTACCTGTTTTTAATCTAGAAATTTTAAATGGTAATTCTTTTATTTTTTGTGCTAATATATTTGAATTCTTATCATTTATTCTACCACCTATAAATTTATTTAATCCTATATAGATTTTTCCTCCTAAAAAAGTACCATTACATAATATTACTTTTTTACTATACAAACATATACCTTCAGAAGTGATAATACCTTTAACTTTATTATTTTTTATAATTAAATCTATAACTGTTTGTTGAATTACTGTTAATTTTTTTTGATTTTGTATTACTTTTTTTATAAATACTTTATATAAATTACGATCAATTTGAATTCTTGTAGATCTTACAGCTGGTCCTTTACTATTATTTAATATCCGACACTGTATTCCCGAATAATCGGTGGCTAAGGCCATTATACCCCCTAATGCATCTATTTCTTTTACTATTTGACTTTTTCCTATACCCCCTATTGCTGGATTGCAAGAAAACTTACCTATGGTTTCAATATTATCCGTTATAAGTAAAGTTTTAACCCCTATTTTAGATGATGCTAAACTAGCTTCAATTCCTGCATGTCCACCTCCAACGACTATTATTTCATAAATATTCATACCTTTATTTACCTATACAAAACTTTGTAAAAAGTTTGTTAAAAAGTTGTTTCTTAATATTATATCCAAGAATTTCTTCTAAATATTTTTGTATAATATATAAATTTTCAGATAAATTTTCATTTATATCATTCCCTTTAATATAATAATGAATTATATTAATTATTTTGTCTAAATAATAAATTTGACGGTTTTTTATACAAAATAAATTTTCATCCGTTATGTTATTTTGTTTTAAAATTTTATTTTTTATATTTTGTTTTAATGTTTTTATTCCGTGTTTTGTCTTTGTTGAAATATTAATAATTTTATTATCTTGTGTTATTGCTTTATTTTTTATTAAATCTATTTTATTTCTTATTATAAGAACCTTTTGTTTGAAATATTTTTTAAAAATATCTATATTATTTTCTTTATTATCTAATAATATTAAAATTAAATCTGCTTTGTTTAATTCTTCCATTGCACGTTTTATTCCAATTTGTTCTATTAAATTGATATTTTTTTCATCTTGTCTTATCCCCGCTGTATCAATCAAACATATCGGGATTCCATATAAAACTATATTTACTTTTAATAAATCTCTGGTTGTACCTTTAATATTTGTAATTATTGCATTATCATTTTCCGTTAAAAGATTAAATAAACTTGATTTACCTACATTAGGTTTACCTGTTATTACTATTTGTATAGTATTATTCATTAAATACCCTTTAAAAGCTTTTTTTTTTAATAACATTAATAAATAAAATAATTTATTAATTTTATTTAATATATTTTTATTTGTTAATTTTTGTTGGATTATTAGTTTTTCTTTAAACTCATTTGGAAAATTTATCATTGCTTCTATATTTATACGTAAAATTATTATTTCTTTAATTATTTTTTTTATAGTTGTAGAAAAACTACCTTCAAACGAATTTAGAGCTGTTTTTAATGTTACTTTGGAATTGGATTTTATTATTTCAATTAAAGACTCCACTTGTATTAAATCTATTTTATTATTTAAAAACGCTCTTTCTGTAAATTCTCCTGGTTTTGCTAATCTAGCACCTAATTTTATTATATATTCTAATAATATATCTAAGATTATTGGTCCACCGTGACATTGTAGTTCAAGTATATTTTCTCCTGTGAACGAATTAGGAGATTTAAAAAATATTGCTATACCTTTATCTATTATTTTTTTATTTATATCTAAAAAAGGTACATAATATGCATATCTAGATTTAGGTATAAAACCTAAGATTTTTTTGGAAATTATATTTACTTTATCATTTCCTGATATTCTAATAATACCAATACTAGAATATCCATATAATGTGGCTTTAGCACAAATAATATCATTTTTATTCATATTTTTTTATAATAAAATATTGTTGTATGATTGATATAATATTATTAGTTATCCAATAAATTAATAAACATGAAGGAAACCATAAAAAAAACAAAGTAAATAATATAGGTAAGATTTGTAGTATGTTATTTTTTTTATATTTATTATTTATCTTTTGTTGAAGTAATATAGACAAACCCATTATTATAGGTAAAATAAAATATGGATCCATTAACGATAAATCTTGTATCCATAATATAAATGGAGAATTTTTTAATTCTATGGATTTAGTTAAAGTCCAATAGAATGAAATAAAAATAGGTGTTTGTATAATTATAGGTAAACAACTATTTAATGGATGTATTTTTTCTTTTTTATATATTTTTATTATTTCTTCTGTTATTTTGTTTTTATCTTTTTTATATTTTTTTTCTATATTATATAATATAGGTTTTAGTTTACGGATTTTTATTATTGTTTTATAAGATATATATGATAATGGTAATAAGATAAACTTTATTACAATTGTTAATATTATTATTGAAAAGCCCCAATTTCTAATCAACAAATTAATTTTACAAAGTATCCAATATATAGGTTCATATATAAACCAACAACTACCATAATGTATAATTGTGTCCAAAATTTTATTCTTTTTTTTATTAAAAATTAATTAGTTTTATTAATAATTTATTTAATAATATATAAATTATTATTTTCATTATATATTTTTTTATACATAAAATAATATTTACATTAATCAAATTATATTGAAATAATCTTATATATTCTTTAAATAATCTTTTTAATAAATTACGCTTCACTGATTTCTTAAAATTGTTTTTTATATAATACATATATATAAATTTTTTTTTCTTATTTGGAAGAAATCCAATACAAATAAAATGTTTATTAATTAACTTAAAATTATAAAACATTTTTATGTTTGTTTTTAATTTTTTATTTATTTTATATTTCATTATTTACATATTATATAACGTTTTTTTTTTCTACGATTGGAAAGAATTTTTCTTCCATTTTTATTAGACATGCGTTTTCTAAAACCATTAACACGTTTTAATTTCATTTTACTAGGTTGAAAAGTCCGTTTCATTAATATATAATCTCCTTTAATATATATATATAATATAATTTATTAAATTCATATAATGAAATTTATAATTTATAGAGATCTTTTAATTAAATCACTTACTTTTTTAATAGGATTAATAAACAAACATCAAAGCATACCTATTCTTTCTAATATTTTAATTAAAGTTTATAAAAATCGCTTTATAGAAATGATTAGTTCTAATTTAGAAATGGAATTTAAAAGTAATATATTTATTAATGACAATATTGAAGCAGGTACTACAACTGTATCTGCTATTAAATTAATGTATATATGTAAATCTTTACCAGAAAACACACAAATAAATTTTGAAACTATTAATAATAAATTATTTATTTATACTGATAATTCCAAATTTATTTTATCAACTATCAAGTCAAATTTATTTCCAAAATTTGATCAAAATAAAAAAAATAATTTAATATTAACAATAAATAAAAATATATTAAAAAACTTAATACAAGTCACTTATTTTTCTATGGCAGAAGAAGATATTAGATATTATTTAAATGGTATTTTATTAGAAATAAATAAAACCACTATAAGAACTGTCGCTACAGATGGACATAGATTAGCAGTTTGTTCAAAATATATTATAAATAACATGTTTTACGGGTTGAAAAAACTAATTTTACCAAGAAACAGTATTGTTATTTTAATACGTTTATTAAAAGAAGAAGATGAAATAATTAAATTAACTATTGGTATAAATTTTTTTCAAATAAAAATAAAAAATTTTATTTTTATTACTAAAAATATTGATGGTCAATTTCCTTCTTATAAAGAAGTTATACCTACATTATATACAAATCGCATATTAATCAATAAAAATGAATTACGTTTATCATTAATACGTAGTGCTATCTTTTCAAAAGAAAAAAATAAAAGTATAGTTTTTAACATTAAACATAAACAATTATATATTAATTCAATCAATTCAGAAAAAGAAATTGTAAAAGAATATATTTCAATAAATTATCATGGTAAGCAAATAGAAATAGGTTTTAATGTAGATTATTTAATAGATGTATTAAATGTTATAGAAACCAATTATATATATATCTCTTTCTATAATTCAAATAATAGTATTTTAATAGAGCCTATTCTAACCAAAAATAATATAATTAATTTTAATAATGAATATAAATATAAATATATTGTAATGCCTATTATTATTTAATAACTATGTCAAATTATTCATATAACTCATCTAATATAAAAATATTAAAAGGTTTAGACCCTGTTAAAAAAAGACCAGGAATGTATATTGGTAATATAGATGATGGTACTGGTTTACATCATATGTTTTTTGAAATTATTGATAATTCTATTGATGAATATTTATCTGGTTATTGCAATAAACTTATTATTCATATTATTCATAATAAGATAATAACCATTGAAGATAATGGAAGAGGTATACCTATAGATATACATTCGGAAGGAATATCAGCTGCAGAAATAATCATGACTATCTTACATGCCGGAGGTAAATTTGATAATAAATCTTATAAAATTTCTGGAGGATTACATGGGGTAGGTTTATCAGTAGTAAACGCTTTATCTGAATATATGAATTTATATATTTATAGAAATCATAATATTTATAAACAAATATATTTAAATGGTATACCTTTAAATCCATTAAAAGTTCTTGGAACAACAAAAAAAACAGGTACAAAAATAAGTTTTAAACCTTCAAAAAAAGTTTTTATCAATACCCATTTTAATGACAATATTATATATAAAAGATTACAAGAATTATCTTTTTTAAATAATAAATTAAAAATTTTTTTAATACAAAAAGAAAAAAAAATATTATTGTTTAATGAAGGTGGAATCAAAGCATTTATAATGCTACTTAATAAAAAGAAAAATACCATCTGTCCTATTTTTTATTTCAAATCCAAAACCAATAATATTTGTATTGAAATAGCAATACAATGGAACAATTCTTATAAAGAAATATTAAAATGTTATACCAATAATATACCACAAAACGATGGTGGAACTCATTTACTTGGATTTCGTACAGCATTAACCAAAACCATAAAAAATTATATTGAAAATGAAAAAATAAACAATAAATATAATATCAATAGTGACGATATAAAAGAAGGAATTACAGCAATAATAGCAATAAAAATGCAAAATCCAAAATTTTCTTCACAAACTAAAAACAAATTAATTTCATCTGAAATAAAAATAGCAGTAGACAAAGAATTAAATAAAAAATTTTATCATTATTTATTAGAACATCCTAAAGAATCAAAAAACATTATAAATAAAATTATTAATTCTGCAAAAATAAGAGATTCATCTCGTAAAGCAAGAGAAATAGCTCGAAAAAGAATTGCTTTAGATATTGCAAAATTACCAGGCAAATTAGCGGATTGTCAAGAAAAAAATCCAGACAGAGCTGAATTATATATAGTAGAGGGCGATTCAGCAGGTGGTTCAGCTAAACAAGGTCGAGATCGACGTATACAAGCTATTTTACCTTTAAAAGGGAAAATACTTAATGTAGAAAAATCTGGATTTGACAAAATCCTTTTATCAAAGGAAATAGGCACTTTAATAACCGCATTAGGTTGTGGAATAGGACATAAAGAATTTAATATAAAAAAATTACGTTATCATACAATCATAATAATGACCGACGCGGATGTTGATGGTTCACATATAAGAACCTTATTATTAACATTTTTCTTTAGATATATGCCAAAAATTATTGAAAAAGGTTATATATATATAGCAAAACCACCTTTATTTAAAATTAAACATGAAAAAAACGAAAGATATATAAAAAATGAAAAAGAATTAAATACCCATACAATAAAAATATGTTTAAAAGAAAAAACAATTTTAATTAATGAAAAAAAAATAAATATAAAAAAATTACTTTTTAAGTATATTCTTATTTATAATCTTTCAAAAAAATTTAAAATAAGTAATTTAAAAAAATTAATGATTGTAAAGAAAATAGAAAAAAATTATTTGAATGATAATTTTTATAAACACAAAATAAATGTACATCAGTTAAATAATAAAGAGTTTGTTAAAGCTAACCATTATTTAGTGTTAATCAAATTTAAAAAACAAATAAATAAATTAAATAATTTTTATAATCCAATTATTTTATTATTAAAAAATCAATTATTTAAAAAGTTTGATAAAATTTATGATTTACTAGAATTTATTATAAATAATTTTTTATATAAAAATATTAATATCCAAAGATATAAAGGATTAGGAGAAATGAATCCTAATCAATTATGGGACACTACAATGAACCCATTAAAAAGAAGAATGTTCAAAATCAATATTCAAGACATTGTTAAAGCCAATTTAATTTTTAATATATTAATGGGTGATAACGTAAAACCTAGAAGAAAATTTATCCAAACCAATGCATTAATTGCTACTATTGATATTTAAAGGCCTATAGCTCAATAGGTTAGAGCAAAGGACTCATAATCCTTTGGTTGTAGGTTCAAGTCCTACTAGGCCTATAAAATCAGCTAAATGTATAAAAATATTATGTATATATAATAATATTAAAACATTATTTTTAGATACATTTATATTTGTTTTAAAAATTTGTATATTAGTTATATAAATGTTTATTTTATTATATAAAGTATAAATTATATAATAAATCTCTTTATAATTACAATTACCTTTTTCTATTACTTTAGTATAATTATGTATAAAAAAAACTATTGAATTAAATACATTATATTCTATACTTTGTTTGAAAAATCTAATATTAAATTTATTTATTATAACTAAATTATTGTTATATAATTTTTTATATTTTTTTATAAAATTAATTATTCTTTTATTTATTTCTATTATTTTATATATCAATATATTTTTATTTAATAAATAATTCATTATATAAATACGTCTAAATAAATCATACGGACAAAAACTTGTATTTTGTATAGAACAATATATATTTTTCTTTATATTTAATTTATTTATTAAAATTAATAGTTTGTCTAATATAAATAATAATATGTCCTTTATAAATTTATTGTTTTTTAAAATATTTTTATACTGATCAATAGAATAATTTATTAATAATAATAAATCTACATTAGATTCATTAAAAATAATAATTTTTAATATTATATAAGCTAATCTTCTTGTAAAAAACATATCCTTACTATGAATGGGTTTATACCCTATATAAAAAAAACCTATTAAATCATCTAGTTTATTTGATAACGATAATGCTATTCCTTCTTTTGTATAAGGTAAAATCGTATTATATTTATTTGGCAAATATTGTTGATAGATTGTTTTATATATTTCTTTTTTTTCTTTATTTAGAAAAGAATAATATGATCCAATAAATCCTTTAAATAAATTAAATTCTTTAACAAAATAGGTAATAAAATCACATTTTGATAGATATCCAGCCCTTATAGCAATTTGGATATTTCCACCTATATAGATAATGTATTTTTTTATATTGTTTATAATTCTACGAGTTTTATCAGCTAAAGTACCTAATTTATATTGAAATATTACTAATTCTAATGCTTTAAAACGCTCATATAATTTTTTATTTAAATCATATAATAAAAAAAATAAAATATCATTAAAAACATTATTTATATTCCTTTCATTTAATAATATTAATTTTTGTTTATTTAAAGTATTTAAATTAACAATCATAATATATTTATTTGTTATAATATTGTTTTTATTAAATAAATTAAAACTTGTTTGTTTATATTTAATAATAAATATTAATATTTCTTTAGGTATTTTATTAAATATTTTATTAAAATTTATAACAATGGCTATTGGCCATTCTACTAAATTAGTAATATTTATTAATATATTTTCATCTATATTTACTAAACAATTTGTTTTATTAGCAATATATACAATCATATTACGAATAATTTCCCTTCTATTATTAAAATTAACAAGTACATATCCAGGAAATTTTAATTTAAATAAATATTCATTAGAATTCTTTAATGGTATATAGTTATTATAATGTAGGATATGACCATAAGATTTTCGATTGGACAATAAATTAAATAATTTTATTTTGATTATTTTATTATTAAATAATACTATAAACCAATTTATAGGACGTATAAATTTATAATTATTTTTTCCCCATCTCATTTGTTTAAATCCTGAAATATTGGTTAACAATAGTTTAATAGCAATTTTAATTAGATTTTGTATATACTTTTTTTTATATTTTTGATTAAAAAAGTTATTATTTATATTGTTTATTTGTATAGCTATACGTCTAGCTGTTGTAAAAATCTTAATTGTTTTAAAATACAACTTTTCTTTATTAAACAATATTTTTAAAAATTTTATAAAATTCTTTATAATAATTTCATTAGATTTTATAGGTAAATTTTCAAAACCAATTTCAATAAATAATTTATTCATAATTGTTTGATATATTTGTTTGCAATTGCACAAGCCATCGATCTTACACGATATATATATATTTTTTTTTCTAAAAAATCTATAAATTTACACGAATCTAATAAATTTAAAATATGTGATGATTTTAATAATTTCTCATAAGCAGGTATTATTAAATTATGTTGTAATAATTTAAAACAAGATTTTTCATATGTTAAAAAAATTTTTAATAAAAAATTTTTATCTAAATAATTAAAATTATAATGTGATTGTTCTTTTTCATTATGTAAAAAAATATCACCATAAGTAATATCGTTATTCCATTTAATATCATATATATTATCAATATTTTGTAAATGCATAGCTATTCTTTCAATTCCATAAGTAATTTCTCCTGTTACAGGAGAACAATCTATACCTCCTATTTGTTGAAAATAAGTAATCTGTGTAATTTCTATATTATTTAACCATACCTCCCAACCTAAACCCCAAGCACCTAAACTCGGGGATTCCCAATTATCTTCGATAAATTTAATATCATTTATTTGAAAATTTATACCTAAAGATTTTAATGACTTTAAATAAATTTGTTGAAAATGTTTTGGTGAAGGTTTAAAAATTACTTGAAACTGATAATAATGTTGTAATCTATTGGTTTTATTTCCATATCTACCATCTTTAGGCCTTCGGCAAGATTGTATATAACATGTTTGAAATTTTTCGGTTTTTGGATTTATAGAATTAAAAAAAGTAAACGGATGAAAGGTAGCCGCACCTATTTCTATATCTAAAGGTTGTATAATTATACAACCCATTTTTGACCAAAAGTTTTTTAAACTTACTATTAAGTTTTCAATAGTATTAATATTTGTTTTCATTATAAGTTAACATGATAATCAATTATAAACTTTTCTCTATTATTTTTTTATAGTAAATGAAATTTATTTTAATCGGTCAACTATATATAGTAGAAGTTTACCAAATATATTATAATATTAAACGTAAATAATATAGTTGTAAATCTTTAAAATATAATATGAAAAACATAAATAGTAATTCTATATTAGAAACTTATGTAAAAAAAATACTTAAATCAAAAGTATATGAAATTGCTAAAGTAACACCTTTATCATTTACACCTTTACTTTCTAAAATTTTTAAAAATAATATTTTGATAAAACGTGAAGATTTACAACAAATATTTTCTTTTAAAATTAGAGGTGCATATAATTGCATGATAAAGTTATCAAAAAACAAAAAAAGTCAAGGTGTAATTACAGCTTCAGCTGGTAACCACGCACAAGGCGTGGCTTTATCTGCTAAAAAATTAGGTATAAAATCACTTATTATTATGCCTAAAATTACACCTGAAATTAAAGTTTTATCTGTACAATCTATAGGTTCTGAAGTGTTAATCAAAGGTGAGAATTTTAATTCATCTTTAAAACATGCATTAAAATTAGTTAAGAATTATGGTTATACTTATATACCTCCTTTTGATGATTCAGAAGTAATTGCAGGTCAAGGGACTTTAGCTATGGAAATGGTAAAACAATATACAAATAAAATATATGCAATATTTATTCCTGTAGGAGGTGGAGGTTTAATTGCAGGTATTACAGCATATATTAAATATTTACGTCCTAAAATAAAAATAATCGGTGTAGAACCAGAAGATTCTGCTTGTTTAAAAGAAGCAATAAAATATGGTTATCCAATTACATTAAATACTATAGATATGTTTGCTGAAGGAGTAGCAGTATCACGTATTGGAAACCAACCTTTTAAATTAATAAAAAATAGTATAGATGATATTATAACTGTTAATATAGATGAAATGTGTTGTGCTATAAAAGATATATTTGAAAATACAAGAGCTTTAGCAGAAGTATCAGGAGCTTTATCTTTAGCTGGTTTAAAAAAATATATAATAAAACAAAAAATTACAAATAAAAATTTAATTTGTATAAATACTGGAGCTAATATTAATTTTGACAAATTACAATATATAGCACATAGAACAGCTTTAGGAGAAAACAAAGAATTAATATTAGCTATTAAAATACCAGAATCAATAGGAAGTTTAAAAGTTTTATGTAATATAATTGGAAAACATAAAATGTTTACTGAATTAAATTATCGTTATTTTAATAAAAAAAAAGCAAATATATTAATAGGTTTAAAAATAATTCCAGGAAAAGAAGATAAAAAAAATGTAATTAATAATATACGTAAAGCTAAGTTTTTAGTTAAAGATATGAGTTATAATGAATTAATAAAATTACATATTCGTCATTTAATTGGAGGCAAAGGTAATAAGTTTACAAATAAAAATAATTATAAAGAAGAATTATTTGGTTTTGAATTTCCAGAAAAACCAGGAGCCTTAATCAAATTTTTAAATAGTTTACCTGAAATTTTTAATATTTCTTTATTTCATTATAGAAATTATGGTTATGCATATGGTCGTGTATTAATAGCAATACAATTATATAAAAATAACATCCAAAATTTAGAAAATAATTTAGATAAAATAGGTTATAGATATTGGAAAGAAAGTAAGAATAGTGCTTATAAACTTTTTTTAAAATAAATATTAAACGTAGAAAAACAAGAGCTGCTAGGGATAAATATTGAAAACTTTTTGTATTGAAAAAATTTTAAAGGTTGTTCATTGGAATAATAAATTATTTAGTTTTTATACAACAAAAAATAAAAACTTACGGTTTAATAATGGTCAATTTTTACTTATTGGTTTAAATATTAATAAATACTATTATTTAATAATAAGAGCTTATTCAATAGTAAATCCTACTTATTCAAAGTTTTTTGAATTTTTTTCCATAACAATAGAAAAAGGAACATTTACATCACTATTAAAAAAGATACAAAGTGGGGATTATATATTAATAAGTAAAAAATCTAATGGAACATTAATACTTGATAATATTCAAAATGGTAAGTTTTTATATTTTATAGCTACAGGAACAGGTTTAGCACCATTTATAAGTTTAATACAAGATCCAAGTTTATATAAACGTTTTAACAAAATTATTTTAATACATGGAGTAAGTTATATAAATGAATTATCATATAAACATTTTATTAATAAAAAAAATATTTATAATGAATATATTAATAATAAAATAAAAAAACATTTAATTTATTATCCAACAATTACTCGTGAAAATTATATAAATAAAGGTAGAATAACTGAACTTATTATTCAAGGAAAATTATTTAAAGATTTAAATTTACCTTATATTAATTTTCATTATGATAAGTTAATGTTATGCGGTAATAAAAATATGTTAAAAGAAATATCAGAATATTTAAAAAAATTAGGATTTAAAAATTCAATCATTAATAATCCAAAGGATTTTGTTATGGAATATTCTTTTATAATACAACAAAATTTGAAATATAAAAATGAATAAGTTATTTCTTTTTATTATAATTACAATAATCTTTATATTAATAATAAGTATTATATCATATTTAGTAGGTGGTTATAGTTGGTCACCAAATAAAGAAATTCCGTTTGAATCAGGAATCATTTCTATTGATTCAATCAAAAAAATTAATTATTTTGCAAAATTTTATATTTTAGCAATCTTATTTGTAATTTTTGATTTAGAAGCTATTTATTTATTTAGTTGGGCAATTGCAATTAGAGAAATAGGATGGACAGGGTTCATAGGAATAGTAATATTTATATTTATATTATTAATAGGATTAATATATGATATATGTAATGATTTATTTGATTAAAAATGGTGAACAATATGAAATACATATTAAATAAATTATATTTGAAAAAACAAAATAAAGACAACGTTGGTGAACAAATACGAAATAATATTTTTTTATGTAAAATAAAAAAGATTTCTCAGTTATTAATTAATTGGGGACGTAAAAATTCTATATGGCCTTATAATTTTGGATTATCATGTTGTTATGTAGAAATGACCACTTCTTTTACATCACCTCATGATATATCTAGATTTGGATCAGAAGTTATTAGGTCGTCACCTAGACAATCGGATTTAATGGTAATTGCTGGTACTTGTTTTATCAAAATGGTACCAGTTATACAACATTTATATGATCAAATGTTAGATCCAAAATGGGTTATATCAATGGGATCTTGTGCCAATTCAGGTGGAATGTATGATAGTTATTCAGTTGTACAAGGAGTTGATAAATTTTTACCTGTTGATGTTTATATACCAGGATGTCCACCTAGACCTGAAGCTTTTTTACAAGGATTACAATTATTACAAGAGTCATTGCATAAAGAAAGACGTCCTTTATCTTGGATAATAGGTGATCAAAAGATTTATCGTTATGATATGCCTAATCAAAAACAAAAAAAATATATTAATCGTATTAAAATAAAAAAATTACGTAAACAAAATAATGTTTAAAAAAAAATTAAAAAAACAAGAACAAGTTCTTTTAAAATTATTATATAAAAACTTTGGTAAAAAAAATATTTTATATTCACAAAAGACTTTGATGGGTATGCCTGTAATATGGGTAAATCATTATCAATTATTTGATATAATAAAAATGTTTCGTTATGGAAATACAGAATTTATATTTGATATGTTATACGATTTAAATTGCATAGATGAACGATTAAGAAATAACAGAAACAAGTTACCCAATTCAGATTTTACAGTATTTTACCATTTATTATCATTGAAAAATAATTATGATTTAATAATAAAAGTAGCTTTAATAGAACCAAATTTATTATTACCATCAATTGTTAATATTTGGCCAAATGCTAATTGGTATGAACGTGAAGTATATGATATGTTTGGAATAAAATTTTATGGACATCCTAATTTAAGAAGAATATTAATGCCTTTAAATTGGAAAGGATATCCATTACGTAAAGATTATCCATCACGTGCTACTGAATTTCAATTTTTTAATATTGATAGATATAATCAATATAAAGAACAATATTCATTATGTTTTATTCCTGAAGAATGGGGTATTTCAAATCATAAAAATAATATGTTTTTAAATTTTGGTCCTAATCATCCTTCTGCACACGGTGCTTTTAGAATAATATTACAAATGTATGGAGAAAAAATATTAAAATGTATACCTGATATTGGTTATCATCATCGTGGGGCAGAAAAAATTGGAGAAAGACAATCATGGCATAGTTATATACCTTATACTGATCGTATTGATTATACTGGGGGTGTAATAAATAATCTCCCATATATATTAGCAATTGAAAAAATCGCAAAAATAAAAGTTACTGACAGAACCCAAATCATACGTATTATGATGATGGAAATTTTTAGAATAAATTCACATATGTTATTTTTAGGTACTTTTTTACAAGATTTAGGTGCTATGAGTACAGTTTTTTTTACTTTTACAGATAGGCAAAAATGTTATGAAATAATAGAAGAAATTACAGGTTTTCGTATGCATCCTGCTTGGTTTCGTATAGGAGGTTTAGCTCATGATTTACCAAAAGGATGGTATAAACTAATAAAGAATTTTATTACATGGATAAATAAAAGGCTTAAAGAATATAATAAAGCAATGATGAAGAATTACATATTACGAAAACGTACTAAATTTATTGCTTCTTATAATACTAAAGAAGCATTGGAATGGGGTATTACTGGACCAAATTTAAGAGCTACTGGTTTTAATTTTGATGTAAGAAAAAATCGACCTTATTCGGGTTATGAAAATTTAGATTTTGATATACCAATTGGTAATAATGGAGATGTGTTTGATAGAGCAAATATGAGAGTAGAAGAAATGTATCAAAGTTTACGTATTATAAAACAATGTATAAATAATATCCCAGAAGGTAATATAAAAATTGAACATCATTTAGTTACACCTCCTAATAGAAAAAATATGTTAAATAATATCGAAACATTAATTACACATTTTTTACAAATTTCTTGGGGACAAATCTTAGAACCCAATGAAACTTTTCAAATGATAGAAGCCACTAAAGGACTTAATAGTTATTATTTAATATCTGATGGTAATACAACAAGTTATCGTACTCGTATACGTACTCCTAGTTATCCTAACTTACAACATCTATCTACAATAATGCAAGGAGCATATATACCAGATATGATAGCACATATTGCAAGTATTGATTTTGTAATGGCAGATGTTGATCGTTAATATAATGGAATAAAATTATGGAAAATTATTTAATAAATAAAATAACATTTTTAACTAAAGAAGAAATTACAGAAATTATTATTGAAAAAAATCATTATGAAAATAGTAAAGCAGCTTCAATTGGGGCTTTAAAAATCATACAAAAATCTAGAGGATGGGTATCCGATAATATTATTAATGAAATTGCAAAGATAATAGGAATAAATCCAACTGAATTAGATAGCATAGCTACATTTTATAATTTAATTTACAGACAACCTGTAGGAAACAATATAATTTTATTATGTGATAGTATTACGTGTTATATAAAGGGTTATGAAATTATTTATAATACATTAAAACATGAATTAGGAATAAGTATGGGAGAAACTACTAATGATAAACGTTTTACATTATTACCAGTATGTTGCTTAGGTAATTGTGATAAATCACCAAATATGATGATAAATAATGATATTTATTATAATTTAATAAAAACAAATATAAGTAATATATTGGAGCTTTATAAATAATGATCAATAAACGCATTACTTCTTTTGGTACAGCTAATTTAATAAAAAAATCCAAAGAAACTCATCCATTAACTTGGAGATTAAATAAAGAAGGTAATACAATTGGGTTAAATGAATATATACAAAAAGATGGATATATTGCAGTTAAAAATACTTTAAATAAATTAACTCCCGAAGAGGTAATAACAGAAATAACAAAGTCTGGGTTAAAAGGTCGAGGAGGTGCTGGTTTTCGAACTGGAATAAAATGGAGTTTAACAAATGAAAAAAGTTTTTTAGTATGTAATGCTGATGAAATGGAACCTAATACTTATAAAGATAGATTATTATTAGAACAAGAACCTCATTTATTAATAGAAGGTATGATAATTGCAGCTTACGCAAATAATTCTTATAAAGGTTATATTTTTATAAGAGGAGAATATATTGATGCAATAAATATTCTTAATATGGCTATAAAAGAAGCTCGTAATAAAAAATTTTTAGGAAAAAATATTTTAAATTATGATTTTTCTTTTGATATATGTATACATACAGGAGCAGGAAGATATATTTGTGGTGAAGAAACTGCATTAATTAATTCATTAGAAGGATATAGAGCAAATCCTAGAATAAAACCACCTTTCCCTGGTCAAATAGGTGCGTGGGGTAAAGCTACAGTAATAAATAATGTTGAAACATTATGTAATATTCCTTCTATTATAAATAATGGTATGAATTGGTATCATAATTTATGTTTACCTGGATCCGAAGATCATGGTACTAAACTTATGGGTTGTTCAGGTAAAGTAACCAATCCTGGATTGTGGGAATTACCAATGGGTATAACGGCTAGGGAAATATTAGAAGATTATGCTGGAGGGATGATTAAGGGTTATAAATTAAAAGCTTGGCAACCTGGTGGTGCTAGTACAGGAATTTTATTACCTCAACATTTAAAAGTACAAATGTGTTCAAACGGAATAAGGAAATTAGGTACTAGAATTGGTACTGCGATTTTATTAGCTATTGATAATACTGTTAATATAGTATCTTTATTAAAAAATATAGAACTTTTTTTTTATAGAGAATCATGTGGTTGGTGCACTCCGTGCAGAGAAGGATTACCATGGATTGTTAAAATCTTAAAAAATTTAGAAAATAATCAATGTTATAAAGATATTGATATATTAATAGATTTAACAAGACAATTAACTAATGGAAAAACTTTTTGTGCTCATGCACCAGGAGCCATAGAACCTTTAATTAGTGCAATAAAATATTTTCGTAATGATTTTGATAAGTTAATGGTTAAATTATGACAATTATAAATGTAGATAATAAAGATTATGAAATAAAAAATAATTATCAAAATTTATTAGAAATATGTTTATCTTTTGGTATTGATATACCTTATTTTTGTTGGCATCCAATATTAGGCAGTGTAGGGTCTTGTAGGCAATGTATAATTAAAAGATACAATAATAGAGATGATACAATAGGACATCTTATTATATCATGTATGACAAAAGTAAAAAACTATGACTGGATATCTACCACAGATAAAGAATCTTTAAATTGTCGTTCTAAAATAATTGAATTAATGATGATTAATCATCCTCATGATTGTCCTGTATGTGAAGAAGGTGGACAATGTCATCTTCAAGATATGACAGTTATGTTAAAACATAATATTAGAAGATATACATTTTATAAAAGAACTCATAAAAACCAATATTTAGGACCTTTTATAAATCATGAAATGAATAGATGTATTACTTGTTATCGTTGTATAAGATTTTATAAAGATTATGCTGGTGGTAAAGATTTAGGAGTTTTTGGTAGTAGTAATAATATATATTTTGGTAGACTTATTAATGGTAAATTAGAAAATGAATTTTCTGGAAATTTAATAGAAATATGTCCAACAGGGGTATTTACAGATAAACCAAATTCTATGCATTATGCACGTAAATGGGATTTACAATATGCTCCAAGTATTTGTAATGGATGTTCTTGTGGTTGTAATATTAATATAGGAGAACGTTATGGTAAAATTCGTAAAATAGAAAATCGTTATAATAGTAAAATTAATAATTATTTTATATGTGATAGAGGACGTTTTGGTTATGGTTATATAAATAGTGAAAATCGTAATCGTATACCTTATATTAATAATAATCCTATTAAATCAATAGATATAGCTATTGATTATAGTGCTGATATGTTAAATACCGCTAATAGAATTATTGGTATAGGATCCCCAAAAGCTAGTATTGAAAGTAATTTTGCATTATCCAATTTAGTTGGAACCAACAATTTTTCTAATGGTATTGAAAAAAATGAAGTAGAGTGTCTACAAGTCATTTTAGATGTTTTATATAAAGGTGCTTTACCTTATTCTTCAATAATTGATATTGAATATCATGATATAATAATTATCTTAGGTGAAGATATTACTCAAATTTCAGCAAGACTTGCCTTATCAGTACGTCAAGCTGCTAAAAGAGGTTCTTTTAATATTGCAAAAAAATATAAAATTTATTCATGGGATATTAATTCTGTTAATAATATTTCTAATGGATATAAAAATCCTATATATATTTTTACAACAAATAAAACAAATTTAGATGATATAGCTTATGAAAAAGTTCTATGTACAAAAGAAGAAATTACAACATTAGGATTTGCTATAGCTAATTTTATAGATCCTACATCACCCAAAAGAATTTTAAAATCATTTAATAATAAACAAATTTTATTAAAAATTTTAAATCAATTACGTTGTTCAAAAAGACCATTAATTATTAGTGGTTGTTCACTTAAAAATTCTTTAATTTTAAAATCTGCTTATAATATATCTCGTGCATTTAACTTTTTAGAAAAACAAGGTTCTATAATTTTAACTAGTAATGAATCGAATAGTATTGGAGTTACTATGTTAGGAGGTAAATCATTAAATTGGGCAATAAATAAACTAATTAACAATAAAGCAGATGCAGTAATAATATTAGAAAATAATATTTATCGTCGTATTAAATCATCTTTAGTTTCTTATGCATTAAAAAATAAAAAAATTATTTGGATTGATTATCAAAGAAATCTAACATTGGAGAATGCTAATGTTATTTTACCTGCAGCAACTAGTGCAGAAGGTAATGGGACATTAATCAATTATGAAGGTAGAGCACAAAGATTTTTTAAAGTTTATGAACCAAGTTATTATCGTACAGGAGATTTAACCAACGAAAGTTGGAGATGGTTACATGCATTAAATATAGCAAAAAACCATTGTAATTTAGAATGGTTACATTTAAATGATGTAATAAAGGTATGTTCTAAATATAATCCTATTTTTAAAAATATATTAAAATTATCACAATTTCAAATAAAATTATCACGTTTACCTCACCGATTTAGCGGACGTACAGCTAGTAATTCTAATATTCAAATACATGAACCAACAAGTCCTAAAGATATTGATTCAAAATTTCAATTTTCAACCGAAGGTTATAATTGTTCTGAAATCTCATTTGCTTGGTATCCTGGATGGAATTCGCCTCAAGCATGGAATAAATTTCAAAATGAAGTTGGTGGAAATTTATATGCAGGGAATCCAGGAATTAGGTTAATAAATAATTGTAATAAGAAAGAAGAATTATCATATTATAATATAAAATCTGAAAAAAAAAATAAACTTTGGCAAGTTATACCAATATATCATCTACTAGGTAGTGAAGAAAACAGTGCATTAACTATTTCTATAAAAAAATGTACTACAAAGCCTTATATCATGATAAGTAAAAATGATATAAATTTGCTAAAATTAATTCCAGGATCTAAAATTAAAGCAAGTATTAATAACATTGAATTAAATATTATAATTAAAAGCACTAATAATATGCGTAATGGTATGATAGGTTTGCCGTGTGGTATTAATGGGATACCATTAGACATTTTTGGTATGTGTGTTAATTTTATAATAAAAAAATTTAAAATATGAACAATATAATAAACAATATTATATTTATAGTTTTTATATTTATAAGTGGAGCTTTTATGAGTTTTATAGAACGTAGGGCTTTGGGTTTATGGCAAGATAGATATGGTCCTAATAGAGTTGGATATTTTGGATTATTACAATTTATAGCTGATGTTATTAAAATTATATTTAAAGAAGATTGGATTCCACCCTTTTCAGATAAGAAATTATTTTGTTTATCACCTATTATATCTTTACTTACAATAAGTTTGTCTTTTATTATATTACCAATTAATAATGAAACGGATTTAAATAATGTTGGAATATTATTTTTTTTAGCTATGGCTGGTATTAATGTATATTCAATTCTGTTTGCTGGATATTCAAGTTGTAATAAATATGCTTTAATAGGGGCGATTAGAGCTTCAGCTCAATCAATTTCTTATGAGGTATTTATAGGTCTTTCTTTAATGGGTATAGTTTCTATGTCTGGATCATTTAATATAATAAATATTATTGAATATCAAAATTATCATTGCTGGTTTTTAATATCTCAAATAATAGGATTTATTACTTTTTTTATTTCTGGAATAGCTGTAACACATAGACATCCTTTTGATCAACCCGAATCAGAACAAGAATTAGCTGATGGTTATCATATAGAATATTCAGGAATGAAATGGGGTATGTTTTTTATTAGCGAATATGTTAATATTATTTTTATTTCTATTTTAATTGTAAATTTATTTTTTTGTGGGTATATTGGTTCAAGTTTACCTTTATTAGTTTTGTTTATTATTAAAATATTATTTTTTATTATATTATTTATTATTATTCGTGCTTCTATACCAAGACCAAAATATTATCAAGTAATGAAAGTTGGTTGGAAATATTGTTTACCTTTAAATTTAATAAATTTACTATTAACAGGTAGTATAATTTTATATTATAATACATAATATGATAAGAAAATTAATAACTTCAATATTTAGTATTTTTCGTACTATTTATATAATAGTTTTACATTCATTTAAAAAAAGAGTAACATTACAATATCCAGAAGAATCTGTATATTTATCACCACGTTATAGAGGTCGTATTGTATTAACTAGAGATAATAAAGGTAAAGAACGTTGCGTTGCTTGTAATCTTTGTGCTGTAGTATGTCCTGTTGATTGTATATGTTTACAAAAAGGTGAACGTCAAGATGGAATTTGGTATCCTTTATTTTTTAGAATTAATTTTTCACGTTGTATTTTTTGTGGATTATGTGAAGAAGCTTGTCCAACTTCAGCAATTCAATTAACACCTGATTTTGAGTTAGGAGAATATAAACGTCAAGATTTAGTTTTTGAAAAAGAAGATTTATTAATTTCTGGTACAGGAAAAGATCATTATTATAATTTCTATGAAATTACAGGAATATCTATTATTGGTAAAGGATTTGGTAAAAAAGAAAAAAAACCAATGAATGTAAAATCATTATTACCATAAAAAGGTTTATTTGTGTTATTTTATATTTCAGCAACAATTGCAATATTTTCAACATTAAACGTTATTCTTAGTAAAAATATTATACATGCTTTATTAAATTTTATTATATCATTGATTTCAATATCAATGATATTTTTTTTAATTGGAGCAAATTTTGCTGGAGTGTTAGAAATTATAATTTATGCTGGTGCAATAATGGTATTATTTGTATTTGTTGTAATGATGTTACTTAATCCTATTAATAAAACTTTAAGTTTTATTAAATTAAAAATTTGGATAATTCCATCTATTATGACAATAACGTTATTAGGTTTATTATTAATAAAATATGGCTTAAATAATCGTAATATCTTATTAGTTAGTAATATACCACATACTCCACATCATTTAAGTGTTTTATTATTTACCACTTATTTAATTACTGTAGAAATATCAGCTATAATATTATTAACAGCTTTAATTGTTGCTTCTTATTTAGGACGTAAATAATGATTTTAATTCCAATAGATCATGTTTTAATATTATCTTTTATTTTATTTTTAATAGGTATATTAGGAATATTAATTCGTCGTAATATAATTTTTATATTTATTTGTTTAGAAATAATGTTAAATTCTGCAGCTTTGGTGTTTGTTATATCTGGAGAATTTTGGGGCCAGCCAGATGGTCAAATTATGTTTCTTTTAATTATGACTTTAGCTGCAGCTGAAATAAGTATTGGGTTAGCTTTATTAATTCAATTACAAAAATATTTTAAAAGTTTTGATATAGATATAATTAGTAGGTTAAAAGGATGAATAATATATTATTTTTTATTTGTTTATTTCCTTTAATTAGTACAATATTACTAGCTATATTTAGATATATGTCAATAATATTAGTAATTATTATTGGTGTTGGATCAATAGTATTATCTACAATATTTACAATTTTAATAGCAATTAATTATTATTTAAAACCTAATCCTTTTTTAGAACATATATATAATTGGATTAGTATATATGATTTAAAAATTAATTTTAATTTTTATATTGATGGTTTATCAATAAGTATGATTTGTATAGTAAATGGAATAGGATTATTAATTCATTTATTTTCTACTTGGTATATGTATGAAACTTTAAAATATAATAAAGATTATTTATTGTCTAGATTTTTTATGTATATGAATTTATTTATGTTTAATATGTTGATATTAATATTAGGAGATAATTTAATATTAGTATTATTAGGGTGGGAAGGTGTAGGATTATGTTCATATTTATTAATTAGTTATTATTATCGTGTCAATAATAATGTGATTTCTGGGTTTAAAGCTTTTATTACTACAAGAATAGGAGATTTATTTTTTGCAATAGGTATATTTTTAATATGGAATCAATTTAATACTTTAGATATTCAAAAATTATTAAATAAAGTATCTATATTAAATAATAGTAATTATTTTATATATGAAATTATTGCTTTTATGTTTTTGCTTGGAGCAATAAGTAAATCAGCACAAATACCATTACACACTTGGTTAATTGATGCTATGGCAGGACCTACTCCAGTTTCAGCCTTAATTCATGCAGCAACTATGATAACATCAGGGGTATATTTAATCATTAGAACACATATATTATTTGAAATAGCACCAATAACAATTAATACAATTGGTATTATTGGAACAATTACTTTATTATTAGCAGGTATATCTGCGTTAACTCAAAACAATATTAAACGTATTTTGGCTTGTTCAACACTAAGCCAAGTAGGTTATATGTTTTTAGCTATAGGAATTAAAGCATGGCATGCTGCTATAGTTCATGTAATGATTCATGCTTTTTTTAAAGCTTTATTATTTATATCAGCTGGTTCTTTAATAATTAGTTGTGAACATGAACAAAATATTTTTAAAATTAGATCAATAGTTTTATCATTATCTAAAAAGATAAGAATAAAATATTATTTTGGTTTTATTATAGGTGGTTCAGCTTTATCAGCATTACCACTTATTACAGCTGGTTTTTATTCTAAAGAAACAATTATTTGGTTATCTTTTATTCGTGGTAATAACATCTTTGGGATATTAGGTTTAGTTGGTGCTTTTATAACATCTATTTATACATTTCGTACTATATTTATTATATTTAATAAAAATATTAATAAGTTTATTATTTATTTGAATAACAAAAAAAAATTAATATATAATGTATCACATAATTTACCTTTATTAATATTATTAATATTATCTACTTATTTAGGTTCTTTAATAAAAATACCTATGCAAAATGAATTAAAAATGTATAATATATTTAATAATAATATAGAAATTCTATTGAATATAATTTCTTCACTAATTGTCATTTTTGGTATTATTATAGCTGCTAAACTATTTTTATTTTCTAATATTTATTATATTGATATAATTGAATTTATTTTAGGAAAATTAGTTCGAAATATAATATATAATATTGGAGGTTTTGATTGGTTATATATTAATTTATTAATTAAACCTTATTTATATTTAGTTAGGATAAATAAATTTGATTGTATTAATTTAATAATTAATAATATTATTAAATTAATTTTATTTTTTAATACTTTAATGATAAAAATACATAATGGTAAATTAAGTTTTTATTTAACAATCTTTATTGTTGGTATTATTATTATAACTACATTCTTAATGAGTAATATATTATGATATTGTTATGGTTTTTATTAATACCTTTTATCGGTGGATTATTATCTTTAATTTTGGAAAAAATAAATATAAAATATACACGTATTTCCGCTCTTATTACTATGATAATACTGTTATTTTTATCAATATATTTATATTATTTAAATATAAATACAAAAAATATATGGATAGTAAAATACCGGACAATATGGATTGATAGATTTAGTATTTATATTAATTTAGCATTAGATGGTATATCTTTAATGATGGTATTATTAACTGTATTTTTAGGTTTATTATCAGTCATTTGTTCTTTTAAAGAAATTAATAAATGTATTGGATTATTTTATTTTAATTTATTATGGATAATAGGTTCAATTATTGGTGTATTTCTTGCAATGGATCTTTTTTTATTTTTATTTTTTTGGGAAATAATGATATTTCCAATGTATTTTATAATATATATGTGGGGAAATGCATATAAAGAAAAAATAGCTATTAAATTTTTTATTTATACTCAAATTTCTGGGTTATTATTATTAATAACAATATTAACTTTAGTAGTTAGTAACTATTATGTAACTGGACAAGTTATTTTTGATTATCAATCATTATTAAATACCCCAATAGGAGATAAATTAGGTTTTATATTAATGTTAGGTTTTTTTATTTCTTTCGCAATCAAATTACCAATAATCCCCTTACATAATTGGTTACCAGATGTTATGGATAAAAATCCTAAATCTGGTAGTTTAGATTTAATAGGTATATTGATAAAAACAGCTGCTTATGGATTATTAAGATTTAATTTAGGTTTATTTCCTAAACAATCAATTATATTTGCACCTTATGCAATGATAATTGGTATTATTAGTATATATTATGGTGCAAGTTTGGCTTTATCTCAAATAAATATTAAAAGATTAATGGCTTATTCTAGCATATCACATATGGGATATTTATTAATAGCTATTTTTTCAAGTAATATTTTATCATTACAAGGAGCTATTATGTTTGTAATATCAAATACATTATCTTCGGCAGGATTAATAATAATTAGTGGATTACTTTATGAACGATTAAATACATTTGATATACGTTTTATGGGAGGATTATTTGGTAAATTAGGAGCAATTCCCGGTTTTGCATTAGCCTTAACAGTAGCGTCATTAGGAATACCAGGAACAGGAAATTTTATAGGGGAATTTTTAATTTTATTAGGTAATTTTAAATTATATCCAATACTAACTATAGTTTCTAGTTTAGGTTTAATATTAACAGCTATATATTCATTAAACTTAATACATAAAGTATTTTATGGAAAAACAACAAATAAAAAGATTAAAAATATATTTTTAACTTTAAATGAAGTAAATATATTAAGTATAATATTATTATTAATATTTCTTATTGGTTTTTATCCACAAATAATATTTGATATATCAATTAAATCTATAACCAAAATTGCACAAAAAACAATGTTTTTTTATTAAAAAATGATTAATAATTTACAAATATTACCTATTATTTTTTTATTTATAACCTTAATAATATTAATTATTACTATATCATTTTATCGTAAGAATTTTATTATATTGCTAATTACTATAATAGGATTATTAATATCATTATTATCTATTTTATGGATATATAATAAACCTACTTTAATTTATCCATTAATAATAATAGATAATTATTCATTATATTATACTTTTTTAATTTTAATATCAGCTTTATATTGTTCGATTTTTTCTTATACATATTTAAATAAAAATGAAGAATTTTATATGTTATTAATATGTTCAACTATTGGAGCTATATTATTAGTTTTTAGTATGCATATGGCTACTTTATTTATTGGATTAGAATTAATGTCTATAGCTTTATATGGTTTAATAGTTTATTTACGTAATGATTTAAAAGCTTTGGAATCAGGAATAAAATATATGGTACTTTCTTCTATGGCATCTTGTTTTTTATTATTTGGTATGGCTTTATTATATTTTTATTATGGAAATTTAACGTTTACTAATTATTATTTTATTATAGATAATAATATTGCAATATGGACAATAATAGGAATTGTATTAATAATAATTAGTTTAGGATTTAAATTATCTATTATACCTTTTCATATGTATACACCAGATATTTATGAAGGATCAATAGCCCCAATTACAGCTTTTATAGCTACTGTTAGTAAAATTTCAGTATTTGTAGCATTAATACGTTTGTTATTGATATTACCCAATTTAAATAAAATTTGGACTAATGTAATTACTATAATTTCTATTATTACAATAATATTTGGTAATATTTTAGCACTTAAACAAAATAATTTAAAACGTATATTAGGTTATTCATCAATAGCTAATTTGGGTTATTTACTTACAGTAATCATAGCAATGCAAATGCATCATAGTAAATTTATACTTGAAACAATAAATATTTACTTATTAACTTATACTTTAACAACTTTAGGTATATTTGGTATTATAAGTATAATAAATAATGAAAAGGAAAATTTATCTTATTATAAAGGTTTATTTTGGATTAAACCCGATTTAACTATTATATTAACTATAATGTTATTATCTTTAGCAGGTATTCCTATAACAGCAGGGTTTATAGGTAAAGTTTATATACTTTTAACTGCAATAACTTATCAATTATGGTTTATACTTCTCTCTATAATTTTAGGTAATTCTATAGGAATTTATTATTATTTAAGAATAATTACATATTTATATATGAATATAAATAATAAAAAAATTATTTATAATAAACAATCTTTTGTTTATTATTTTGTTATATCTTTATCATTAATAATATTAGTATTTGGAATTTTTCCACAAACTTTAATATCTTTAATAAGAAGAATTAGTTAAATACCTCTATACTACCATCAAATACTTTTTTAACATATCCACTCATATATAAAGAATTATATAATCCTCCTAACCAATTAATTTTTAAATTACCTCCTGGTAATATTACTTTAATACTTTTGTTTCTATTTAAATAACCAAGTTTTATACCAAAAGATACAGCTGCACAAGCACCTGTTCCACAAGCCATTGTTTCTCCTCCTACCCCTCTTTCAAATACACGTAATTTTATTAAAGAAGGAGATATTATTTGCATAAAACCAACATTTAGTTTTTCTGTAATAAATAAATTATTTTCAATAAAATTTCCTAATATATTTATAGGTATTGTATTTATATTAGATACTATTAATACTGCATGTGGGTTACCAATACTTACTATAAATAAATCAATTAATTTAAATTGAGATATCGGAGTTTTTATTTTTTTAAAACCTTTTATTAAAGGTTTGCCAAAATTTACACTAATTAAATTATTATTATTAATATTAATATATAATATTAAATGTCCTCCATAAGTTTCTACATGGATGATTGTTTTATTTGTTAATCTTTTGTCAAATAAAAATTTAGCTAAACATCTTGCACCATTACCACAATTTTCTACTTCACTACCATTTGCATTAAATATTCTATAAAAAAAATCAAAGTGATGATTATTATGTATTTCAACTAAAAGTAATTGATCAAAACCAACTCCTAAATTTCTATTTGATAAATATTTTATAATTGTTTTATTTAATAAAAAATATTGATTAATAAAATCAATTATCATAAAATCATTTCCTAAACCTTGCAAATTACTAAAATAAATTAACATATTCGTTTTTACAAAGTGATTTTAAAGAATCAGATTCTCTGATTAAAAAAAGTTGATTTTTATCAACAAGTAATTCAGAAGGTCTTTTTCTAGTATTATAATTAGAAGACATAACAAATCCATAAGCTCCAACTGAATGTATTACTAATAAATCATTTTGTGATAATTTATTTAAATATCTTTTTTTTCCTAAAAAATCACTAGATTCACATATTGGACCTACAATATCATAAAATAATTTTTTATAATATTTTACTTTATTAATATCTACAACCTCAATGTTATGCCAAGCATTATAAAAAGCAGGACGAATAAAATCATTCATACCTGCATCAACAATAGCAAAATTTTTTATTTTTGTTTTTTTTATAATTTCAACACTAGTTAATAATACACCAGTATTAGCTAATATTGATCTACCTGGTTCTAATATTATTTCAATATTATGAATATTAGCTAATATTCTTTCACATAAAGTTGTAAAATATTTTTTTATTAAAAATTTATAGAAATTGATTTTTTTATAATTTACTCCTAAACCTCCACCTATATCTAAGATATTAAGTTTAATTTTTTTTTTATATAATTTTTTTATTAATAAAATTATATTATCTAAAGCTTCTAGAAAGGGATTTAGGTTTAATATTTGTGAACCAATATGAAAATCTATACCTATAACTTTTATATTTGTTAATGAATTAGCATAAAAATATGCTTCTTCAGCTTTATCTATAGAAATACCAAATTTATTGCTTTTTAATCCAGTAGAAATATATGGATGTGTTTTAGCATCAACATTAGGATTAATACGTATTGATATATTGGCTTTATTTTTTAATCTTATAGCAATTTCATTTATTCTATCCATCTCTTGAAAAGATTCAACATTAAAACATTTTATTCCTACTTTTAAAGCTCTTTTTATTTCTTGTTTTTTTTTAGCTACTCCAGAATAAACTATTTTTTTAGGATCACCTCCAGCAATTAATACTTTTTCTAATTCACCAATAGAAACAATATCAAATCCCGATCCAAGTTGTGATAAAATATTAAGAATAGCAATATTAGAATTAGCTTTAAGTGCATAACAAATAATATTTGGATGATTAATCAAAGACAATTGATATTTATAATAATTAAAATATTTTATTATTTCTTTTTTAGAATAAACATAACAAGGTGTACCAAATTTTTTTGCTATTTTCAAACAACTAATATTTTCTATAAAAAGAATACCTTTATATCTTTGAAATGTCATTTTATTATCCTAATAAAATTTTAAGATATTTTTTAGCACGTAATGCCGCCGATCTTACTTGATTAGGAGCTGTACCACCAATATGATTACGTGTATTAATAGAACCTTCTAAAGTTAATACTTCTAAAATTTCTTCATCAATTTTATTAGAAAATTCACGTAATTTTTCAATATATATTTCATTAAAATTTTTTTGGTTTGTTATTCCATAATAAACTACTTTACCAACTATAGAATGAGCATCACGAAAAGGAACACCACGTTTTACTAAATAATCAGCAAAATCGGTTGCTGTAGAATAATTACATAAAGCTGATAAATACATTTTTTTTGGTTTAATTTTTAAAAATTTAATAATATTAATAAAATTATCTATACAATTTATTACTGTTTCAGTAGTATCAAATAAAGGTTCTTTATCTTCTTGATTATCTTTATTATATGCTAATGGTTGGGATTTCATTAAAACTAATAAATTTAATAAATTGCCATATATACGACCGGTTTTACCTCTAATTAATTCAGGAATATCTGGATTTTTTTTTTGAGGCATAATTGAAGAACCTGTACATAAACAATCTGGTAATTCTATAAAATCAAAAGGTAAACTTGTCCAGAATATTAATTCTTCACACATTCTAGATAAATGCATTAATAAAATACTAGAAACTGATGTAAATTCAATTGCAAAATCTCTATCACTTACAGCATCTAAAGAATTTTCGGTTATATGATCAAAACCTAATAAGTCTTTAATTATATTACGATTAATAGGATATGTAGTTCCAGCTAAAGCGGCGGATCCTAAAGGTAATATATTAATTCTTTTACGACATTCTAAAATACGTTCATGATCTCTAGATATCATTTCATGCCAAGCTAATATATGATGTCCAAAAGTTATAGGTTGTGCTATTTGTAAATGAGTAAATCCTGGCATTATAGTATCAGATTCACTGATAGCTAAGTTTATTAAACTTTTTCTTAATTTAGTTATTTTTAATTTAATTTTATCTATTTTTTCTCTTAAATAAAGACGTATATCTGTAGATATTTGATCATTACGTGATCGACCTGTATGTAGTTTTTTTCCAATATTTCCTATTTTTTTGATTAAATTTGCTTCTATATTCATATGAACATCTTCAAGTTTAATAAACCAATTGATTTTTTCATTATTAATATCTTTTTCAATATTTTTTAATCCATTAATTATTAATTGACTTTCTTTTAAAGTTAATAATCCTACAATTTCTAACATTTTTGCATGTGCTATAGATACTTTAATATCATGATAATAAAGACGATAATCAAAATTTATTGAAGCAGTAAAGTTTTCTACTAATTTATCAGTAGATTTTTTAAATCGTCCAATCCATGGCTTTTTAAAGTTTTTCATTTTTTTCCTTTTTTTCCTTTTTTTTGATATTATAATATTAGCCGGAGTAGCTCACTTGGTAGAGTAACGCATTCGTAATGCGTAGGTAATAGGTTCAAATCCTATCTCCGGTATATAATTATTTATATTAATTTTTCATTTTTAAATTCACTTTTTAAATATGCATAATACATAGGAGCAGCTATTAAACCGGAAAAACCAAATGCAGCATCAAAAACTAACATAGCAAATAATAATTCCCATGCATGAGAATTAATACGCATACCTATAATACGAGCATTTAAAAAATATTCTAATTTATGAATAGCTATTAAATAAGAAAGTATTATAACTGCAGCCCATATTGATACTGAAAGTGATACAAGAAAAATTAATATATTAGAAATAAGATTACCTATTAATGGTATTAATCCCATTATAAATGTAATAAGTATTAACGTTTTCGTTAAAGGTATATATACATTAAATAATGGTACACATAATAATAAAAAAATAGCACTTAATATTGTATTAACTAAAGATATTTTAAGTTGTGCAAAAACAACATTATGAAAAGCGTTACTTAATATAATAGATCTTTGTAATAAAGCATTAGTAAAAGGAGTAAGTGATTTTATATCAGGTATATTTTGTAAAGCAATAATTGCTCCTAAAATCATACCTGCTAATAATGTAAAAAAAATATGTATTGCACCTCTTCCAAATATTTGAATTTCGTTTATATGCATATATAACCATTCCTTTATAATCTGACGAAATTCATCTGCACTTTCTGGTAAATAAATTACAATACAAGGAGGTAATTGATGTCTAGCTTTATCAAAAATTAACATAAATCTTTGAAGAAATTTATCAGGTGTTTTAATTTCATGTAATATTAAACTAATAACTGTAAAAACAAATATACTTAAAATAGTAACTATACTAGTTCCTAATAAAACTACTGAAATCAATCTTGCTTTATTTACTGGGATTAATTTTTGTAATAAATGTGTAATTGCATTAACTAATTCAAATACTAATAAACCCGATAATAAACATGGTAAAAGATGCAAAGGAAATATTAATAACAAACCCATAAAAAAAATTAACAAACTTATAATAGTAATTTTACTAATTTTCAAACTTTTAAACATATAAATGTTCCTAACTATTTAAACTAAAGAGGGTATTGTTTTATTACAACGAGAAAATAAAATATCTCTATATTTTTTAGGCTCTTTAGGTATTAACTTATGAGCTAACGGAAAAATCTTTATTACTAATAAACGAGAAATCCAATATCTTAAAGCTGTTAACCGTAACATTTTTGGCCACATATATAATTCTTCTTTTGTAAAAGGACGTTCAATAATATAATTATTTAATATTGCTTTATATTTATCTTCTATAAGATTACCATCTTTATCACTACACCAATCATTTATTAAAATTGCTAAATCAAAAATTAAATCTCCTGTACATCCATTATAAAAATCTATTAAACCACAAAGATTGTTACCATAAAATAATGTATTATCTCTAAATAAATCACCATGCAGGATACCTTGTGGTAAGTTTTTTTTTACTAAATGTTTTAATAAATATATTTGATTAAACATTAACTTTTGATCTTTTTTATTTAAAAAAGATATAACTTTATAATAATTTAAACTAATCCAATTAATATCTCTTAAATTTTGTTTTTTAAATTGAAAGTTTTTAGATATTGAATGTAATCTACCTAATGTTTTACCAATTATAGAACATTGTTCTATAGTAGGTGTTATAGGATGTATACCATATAATTTAGGAAACAATAAAGCATTTTTACCAGATATTTTTTTTATTATTATATTTTTTTTATCATTTAAAGGTACTGCTACTGGTAAACAATGTGAATAAAGAAATTTTAATAAATCTATAAAAAAAGTTAAATCATTATATGAACATTGTTCAAATAATGTTAATACAAATTTTTTATTTTCTGTATTAATAAAAAAAGTAGAATTTTCTGTACCTTGATTTACTTCTTTAAAGTTTATTAATTTTGTTATATTAAAACTTTTTAAAAATAAACTTAATTGTGTTTTTTTTATTTTAGTAAATACAGCCATAAGAATATTTATTTTAATATATATTTAATAGTTTCAATTAAATAATTCATTTGTTGTATAGTACCTATAGATATACGTATATAATTATTAATATTATTAAAATACCTTACTAGTATACCATGATTGCGTAATTTAATAAACATTTCTTTTGCTGATATATTAATTGGTTTAACTAAAATAAAATTAGCTTTAGAAGGTAAAACTGTAAAACCAAAAAACATTAATTTTTTTGATAATTTCTCACGTATATAAATAATATAATTACAATTTTTTGTTAAATATTTAATATCTTTAATAGCTTCAATAGCTATTAATTCACTAATAATATCAATAGGATATGAATTAAATGAATTTTTTACTTTTTCTAATCCTTTTATTAAATAAGTAGATCCTATTGCAAAACCAATTCTTATCCCAGCTAAGCTATAAGCTTTTGATAAAGTATTTACAATTAATAAATTTTTATATTTTTTTATAAGTGGTATAGCACTTTCAGAACCAAAATTAATATATGCTTCATCAATTAAAACTACATATTCCTTATGTATATCAAGAAAATTAGTAATATCTATATAAGATATTGCATGACCTGTAGGTGTATTAGGATTAGCAAATATTATACCTCCATTAGGTATATTCATTTTATTTAAATTTATTTCAAAATTTTTTTTTAATGGTATTGTTTTATATTTAATATTATACAGTTTACAATAAACTGGATAAAAACTATAAGTTATAGTGGGCATTATTACTGGTAAGTTTTGACAAAAAAAAGTCATAAAAGCTAAAGCTAATACTTCATCTGAACCATTACCAATAAAAATTTGTTCATATTTAATATTATATATTTTGGCAATAGTTTTTCTAAGATTACTAGTTGATGGATCAGGATAAAGTCTTAAAGTATAATAATTAATTTTTTTTAATAACTTATTTATTTTAGGAGTAGGAGGATAAGGATTTTCATTTGTATTTAATTTTATCATTTTTTTATATGGTTGTTCACCAGGTATATAGGGATTTAATTGATTAAGTTTATAACTCAAAGTTTTTCTCATTTTATATTACCTTAAAATCTAACAGAAATTCCTTTTTTTGCCATATAAGTTTTAGCTTGATCAATTGTATATTCACCAAAATGAAATATACTAGCTGCTAAAACCGCATCTGCTTTACCTTTTTTTATACCATCTACCAAATGATTTAAATTACCAACTCCTCCAGAAGCAATAATTGGTACTTTTACTCTTTTACTAATCTTTTTAATAAGATTAATATCAAAGCCACTTTTAGTTCCATCTCTATCAATACTAGTTATTAATAATTCCCCTGCTCCATATTTTACCATTTTACAAGCCCAATCAATTGCACTGATACCACTATATTTTCTTCCTCCATAAGTTAATATTTCCCAATATTCTTTTTTATTTTTTTTTCTTTTAGCATCTATAGCTACTACGATACATTGACTACCAAATTTATCAGATGCTTCACGTACTATATTAGGATTTAATACAGCTGCAGTATTTATTGAAACTTTATCTGCGCCTGCATTAAGTAAATCTCTAATATTCTCACAATTGTTTATTCCACCACCGACTGTTAAAGGTATAAAAATTTCATTTGCTATTTTATTTACTACTTTTATAGTATTATTTTTACCACTATAACTTGCTTGAATATCTAATAATGCAATTTCATCTGCATTTTGTTCGTTATAAAATTTTGCAATTTCTAAAGGATCACCTGCATAACGAATATTTTCAAAATTGATACCTTTTACTACTTTACCACAATCAATATCTAAGCAAGGAATAATACGTTTAGATAAACTCATATAAAAACCTAATTATTAATAATTAATTGTGATTTATATAAATCTATTTTACCTTCATAAAAAGCACGACCTATAATAGTACCTACTATAAAAAGTTTTTTATATTTTTTTAAATAAATTATATCAAAAATATTATTTAATCCTCCAGAAGCAATAATTGGTATATTAACTATATTAGCTAACTTTATTGTATTTTTAATATTTAATCCTTGCATCATACCATCTCTAGAAATATCAGTATATATTATTGAACTGATACCACAATTATAAAAGTTTTTTGCTAAATCTATAGATTTAATATTTGATATTTTTTTCCAACCATCAATAGCAACATATCCATTATATGAATCTATACTTAAAATAATATGTTTACCAAATTGTTTACATATATTATATATTATATGTGGTTTTTTTATTGCTAAAGTGCCTATAATTACATATTTTATACCTATATCTAAATATTTTTTTATTGTATCACTATTTCTAATACCACCACCTATTTGTATAATTAACTTAGGATATTTTTTTATAATTTTGTTTATAATATAAATATTTACTGGTTCTCCTAAAACAGCACCATTTAAATCTATGATATGTAATCTTTTTATACCTAATTTTATAAATTGTTTTATAATATTTAAAGGATTACCATAATCTGTAACATTATACATACGTCCTTGTTTTAATCTAACACATCTACAATCTTTTAAATCTATAGCAGGTATTATTAACATTTGAATATCTCTTTTTAAGGTAACCAATTAATAAAATTTTTTAAAAATTTAAGTCCTATAAACGAACTTTTTTCAGGATGAAATTGAACCGTTATAACTGACTTATAACCAGTAATAACATTAGCACGTATACCACCATATTCAGTAATACCAAAAATATTATTTTTCAAATTTGCTTTTACATAATAACTATGTACAAAATAAAATCTTGCTCCACTTTTTATTCCATTCCAAATAGGATGTTCATTATATTTATATACAACATTCCATCCTATATGTGGTATTTTAAACTTGCCCTTATATTTTTTTACCACACCTGGAATATAATTCATACAAAATACACTATTATTTTCTTCACTAGATTCCATTAATAAATGTTGACCTATACAAATTCCTAATACTGGTTTATTTTTAATAGATATTAAATCTTTTATTAACCAATATAATTCTTTTTTTTTAAGTTCATTTATACAATCTTTTATAGCACCTTGACCAGGTAATATAATACGATTAGATTTTTTAATTTGTTGAGCATTATTACTAATGATAACCTTTTCATTAGTAACTTTTTTTATTGCATTTGCTACTGAATATAAATTACCAATTCCATAATCAATAATTATTATTGCCATAATATATTTTTTTATAAAATACCTTTAGTAGAATATAATTTATTTTTTATACGTTTATCTAATGATATGGCTATACGTATAGCAACACCAAAAGCTTTAAATATACTTTCAATTTGATGATGTGAATTAAATCCTTTTACATTATCAATATGTAATGTACTATTGGAATTATTAACCCACCCGTGGAAAAATTCTCTAAAAAGATCAAACTTACCTAAATTAGTCATATGTAATGATGGCCTACCAGAAAAATCAATAACTACACGTGATAAAGATTCATCCATAGGTATATAAGCCAAACCATACCTTTTTATTCCAATTTTATTTCCTAAAGCTTTTTTAAAAGCTTTACCCATAGCTATACCTATATCTTCTATAGTATGATGATTTTCAATAGGTGAATATACTTTTGTTTTTATAGTAATATCTATTTGTCCATTAGTAGTTAATTGATCAAGCATATGTTCTAAGAATTCTATTCCACAATTAATATTTAATTTACCTTGACCATCTAAATTTATATAAACCCTAATTTTAGTTTCATTTGTTTCTCGATATATACTAGCAGTACGATATTTTTTTAATTGTTTATTATAAAACGACATAAAAATTCCTATTATTGTATTTTTATTACTATAACTTTATTATAATATTTATTATAGGCTAGATAGCTCAGTAGGTAGAGCAGAGGACTGAAAATCCTTGTGTCGGTGGTTCAATTCCGCCTCTAGCCAATAAAAATGGGGTATAGCCAAGTGGTAAGGCACCGGTTTTTGGTATCGGTATCCCAGGTTCGAATCCTGGTACCCCAGTTGGTTAGCCGATATAGCTCAGTTGGTAGAGCATCTGATTTGTAATCAGGTTGTCTCAGGTTCGAATCCTGATGTCGGCATATAAAAAAGATTGAGTGGAGGCGGCGGGATTTGAACCCGCGTCCATAAATAGAAATTATTAAGTTGATACATGTTTATCTTCATCTTTATAAAAATTTACTTTATTAATAAACCTGATGAGCACGATTTATTAAAGTAAGTCTTATTATATATTGAACGTTCAATAAAAAGACATTAATGAACGCTATACTAGTTCCATAAACTTAGGAAGTTGAATTTATGCTGCTAATCCTAAATTATGAGCAAAACTTTTATTATTGGCAAATATATATTAACTTTTAATTAACGAGATAAGTTAAATCTCGACATGACACTTAAAAGTTTTTATTTATGTCGAATCCATAACGCCCCCATAGTAGTTATACTAATAAAACTTATTAGTTATGTCAAATGTTAAAAACTTAATTTTTTTTTACGATCCCAATCTCTTTTTTTTTCTATTTCACGTTTATCAATTAATTTTTTACCTTTTACTAAAGCTAATTCACATTTTATAAGATGTTTTTTCCAATAAAATTTTAAAGGTATACAAGTATATCGTTTAATATTGATATATGATTTTATATATGAAATTTCTTTTTTTTTAAGTAAAAGTTTTTTTATCTTTTTTATTTTAATTAATTTATTTGTAGTATTTATAGGTATAAAATTTGCACCTACTAACCAAGCTGAATTATATTTGATTGTAATATAAGTATTATTTAAATTAAATTTATTAAAACGTATACTTTTTATTTCCCAACCAAAAAAAGATATTCCGGCTTCAAATTTGTCAAAAATAAAATATTTATATTTTGCTTTACGATTATAATAAATTATTGATATATTCTGCATAAAAGTTTTATTAACTTGAAATTTTATATTTAAGTACTTAAATTATTTATTAAATTTTAACATAAAACTAACTTAGATGTTAGGAATATAATTATGTTTAATACAATTTTTTATAAAGAAAACATTTATTCGTATAAACGAATAGAAAAAAAAAACAATAAATTAATACAAAAAATTACAGATAAATTAAAATCACGTATATTTTATCTTGAGATTGAATTAGAAAATTCTAAAAATCAAACATTAAAATATATAGCAGATACAAAAAATTATATACGTAGAGCTGATAAAGAACTTGAAAAAACACGTAAATTTGCAATAGAAAAATTTATTAAAGAATTAATACCAGTTATAGATGGATTAGAAAAAGCTTTTGAACTTATGAAAAAAGAAAAAATAAATAATTCTCATATAGAAGGTTTAAAACTGACCTTAAATATGCAATTAAATGTTATTAAAAAATTTGGTGTTAATCAAATTAATCCTATAGGAAAAATTTTTAATCCGTTATGTCATGAAGCCCTTGCTACTGTAAAATCTTTAACTAATAATAATACTATTATAGATGTGTTACAAAAAGGATATATTCTTAATGACCGATTATTACGTCCGGCTATGGTTATAGTTAGTAAAAATAATTAATGGATCCAATTATTTAAATTGGAATATATTTTTAATAGATTTCTGAGGTATTTAAT